>NZ_JBHWZP010000175.1:0-19689 GCF_042728395.1 Streptomyces sp. NPDC060205 | reverse complement strand
CGCCGGCGGCGGGGGGAAGGGAATGGCTCGGTGCGGACAGCGGAGCGCTACGCCTTCGCCAGTTCCTTGTCGCCCGCCTCGGGCTGATCCGGTACACCGGCGGACCCGTCCGCCGAACCCCCGTGGCCGTCGTCCAGCAGCGTCGTCTCGTCGAACGGGATCCGCCCCGCGAGCACCTCGTCCACCCGGGGCCGGTCGATCTCCTTGGTCCACGTACCGATCAGGACCGTCGCCACCGCGTTGCCCGCGAAGTTCGTCAGGGCGCGCGCCTCGCTCATGAAGCGGTCGATGCCGACGATCAGGCCGATGCCGTCGACCAGCGCCGGCTTGTGGGACTGCAGACCGCCCGCCAGGGTGGCCAGACCCGCGCCGGTGACACCCGCCGCGCCCTTGGAGGCGACCAGCAGGAACAGGAGCAGCGGGATCTGCTCACCGATGGCCATCGGCGTACCCATGGCGTCGGCGATGAACAGCGAGGCCATGGTCATGTAGATCATGGTGCCGTCGAGGTTGAAGGAGTAGCCGGTCGGAACGGTGATACCGACCACCGGCTTGCTGACGCCCAGGTGCTCCATCTTCGCGATGAGCCGCGGCAGCGCCGACTCCGAGGAGGAGGTGGACAGGATGAGCAGGAACTCCCGGCCCAGGTACTTGAGCAGCAGGAAGATGTTCAGGCCCGCGACGATCCGCAGCAGCGCGCCGAGCACGATGAAGACGAAGAGGAAGCAGGTGACGTAGAAGCCGAGCATCAGGACGGCGAGGCTCTTGAGGGCGTCCACACCCGCCGAGCCGGTCACGGCCGCGATCGCGCCGAACGCACCGATGGGCGCCGCCCACATCACCATGGCGAGGATGCGGAAGACCAGGCGCTGGATGTGCTCGATGCCGCGCAGGATCGGCGTACCGGAGGAGCCCATGGCCTGCAGGGCGAAGCCGGTGAGCAGCGCGACGAGCAGGGTCTGCAGGACCTCGCCGCCGGTGAAGGCGGAGACGATCGTGGTGGGAATGATCCCGAGCAGGAACTCCTCGGTGTTCTTGGCCTCGACGACCTGTCCCTGGCCGGCGTCCTTGATCGCGTCGGTCACCGCGAGGCCCGTGCCGGGCTCCAGGATGTTGCCGACGACCAGGCCGATGGCGAGTGCGACGAACGACATGACCACGAAGTAGCCGAGCGCGATGCCGCCCACCGCGCCGACCTTGGCGGCCTTGCGTACCGAGCCGATGCCCAGGACGATCGTGCAGAAGATGATCGGCGAGATCATCATCTTGATCAGGTTCACGAAGCCGGTACCGATCGGCTTCAGCTTCACCGCGAAATCGGGGGCGATCAGACCCACCGCGATACCGGCGGCCACGGCGATGATCACCGCGATGTACAGATAGTGCGTGCGGTCCCGCTTGGCTGCGGGAGCGGCAGGTGCCGTATCGGGTGTGCTGGTCACGGCTGCCCTCCTTGACGACGTCGTCGGCATCATCCGGCGTGCGGCTCACGTCCGGGGGTTGTCGGTGACTATCTCCCGGCGTGTGAGGGCGGTCACCCTTCCGTTCATTTCGTTCACACATTTCCTGGCGGGCACACTGTTGCCATGCGCCTCCCCCGAGCCCCACGTCCTCGCAGCCTGGCGGGGCAGCTCTTCGCCATGCAGGCCGTGCTCGTCGCCGTCGTGGTCGCGGGCTGCGCGCTCTTCACGTACATCAGCGACCGCAGCCAGGCCGAGGATGCGGCGGGCCGCCAGGCCATGGGGGTGGCGCGCTCGGTCGCGGCCTCCCCTTCGGTACGGGAGGCCATCCGCACCGCGGACCCGACGAGGACGCTCCAGCCGTACGCGCAGGCGGTGACGCGCGGCGCGCAGGTCGACTTCGTGACGATCATGGATCCCGAGGGCATCCGCTGGACCCACCCCAACGAGGAGCTGATCGGCAAGCACTTCCTGGGGCACACCGACCGGGCGCTGCTGGGCCAGTCCTTCACCGAGACGTACACCGGGACGCTCGGCGAGTCCGTGCGGGCGGTCACGCCGATACACGACGGGGGCCGGATCGTCGGCCTCGTCAGTGCGGGGATCAAGGTCGACGAGATCAGCGCGCGGGTCGAGGACCAGGTCAAGGCCTTGTTCGGGGTGGCCGCGGCGGCGCTGGCGCTGGGCGCCATCGGCACGTACGTCATAAACGCCCGGCTGCGCCGCTCCACGCACGGGATGAACGCGGCCGAGCTGAGCCGGATGCACGACTACCACGAGGCCGCGCTGCACGCGGTGCGTGAGGGGCTGCTGATGCTGGACGGGCAGTTCCGGGTGGCGCTGATCAACGACGGCGGGCGCGAGCTGCTGGGGGTGCGCGGTGACGTGGTGGGCCACTCGGTGGCGGAGCTGGAACTGCCCGCTCCGCTGACGGGGGCGCTGCTGTCGGGCGGGCCGCGGGTGGACGAGGTGTATCTCACCGAGTCGCGGGTGCTCGTCGTGAACACCTCGCCGGTGTCGGGCGGTGAGCGCCGGGGCACGGTGGTGACCCTGCGCGATGTCACCGAGCTGCAGTCCCTGATGGGCGAGCTGGACTCCGAGCGGGGCTTCACGACGGCGTTGCGCTCACAGGCCCACGAGGCCGCGAACCGGCTGCACACGGTCGTCTCGCTGATCGAGCTGGGGCGGGCCGAGGAGGCGGTCGACTTCGCCACGGCCGAGCTGGAGCTGGCGCAGGCCCTGACCGACCAGGTCGTCGCGGCGGTCAGCGAGCCGGTGCTCGCCGCGCTGCTGCTGGGCAAGACGGCCCAGGCGAACGAGCGCGGTGTGGAACTGGTCGTCTCCGAGGACAGCAGCATCGACGACGGCGTCCTCCCGGCCTCCCTCACCGCCCGTGACCTGGTGACGGTCCTGGGCAATCTGATCGACAACGCCGTGGACGCGGCGCAGGGCTCGGTGGGCGCCCGGGTCACCGTCACCGCGCTCGCGGACACGACGGGCCTGGTCCTGCGGGTCACGGACACCGGGGCGGGGGTGGACCCGGCCCACACGGAGGAGGTCTTCCAGCGCGGCTGGTCGACGAAGCCGTCGGGCCCCGGCGGACGCGGCCTCGGCCTGGCCCTGGTCCGCCAGGCGGTATCCCGCCACAACGGCACCCTGACGATGACGGAGGCCCCCGAAGGAGGCGCATCCTTCGAGGTACGCCTCCCCCTGCCCCCCACCCCCCAGCAACCGCAAACCGACGCCAGCCCCCTCCGCCCTGAAGGGGCGCGGGGAACTGCGCAACCGGCCCCCACCGACCCGCACTCCGAAAAGGCCCCCGCACCCCCTCGCCCTGAAGGGGCGCGGGGAACGGCGCGGCCAACCCCCACCAACCCGCACCCCCAACCCAACGCCAGCCCCCTCCCCCCCGAAGGGGCGCGGGGAACTGCGCGACCAGCCCCCACGGACCCGCACCCGAAACCCGAACCCGCCTCCGGTCCAGGGCCAGGGACAGGGCGGGGGCCGGAGCCAGAAGCCGGTGCCGAGTCAGGGGCCGGGGCCACAACACAAGCCCCGCCCACGCCACACGGAGGCACCCCATGAGCACCCCTTCGTCCGGCCAGGACATCCGCGTCCTGGTCGTAGAGGACGACCCCGTAGCCGCGGACGCCCACGTCCTCTACGTGGACCGCGTGCCAGGATTCACCGCGGTGGGCAAAGCCCACACCGGCGCGGAAGCCAGACGCGCCCTGGACCGCACCCCCGTGGACCTCCTCCTCCTCGACCTGCACCTCCCGGACGTGCACGGCCTGCAGCTGGCCCGTTCGCTGCGCGCCGCCGGCTACCACGCGGACGTGATCGCGGTGACGTCCGCGCGCGACCTCACGGTCGTACGGGAGGGCGTGTCGCTCGGAGTCGTGCAGTACGTACTGAAGCCGTTCACCTTCGCCACCCTGCGCGACCGCCTCATCCGCTACGCCGAGTTCCACGCGGCCGCCGGCGAGGCCAGCGGTCAGGACGAGGTCGACCGGGCCCTCGCCACGCTGAGGGCGCCGGGCCCGGCCGCCCTGCCGAAGGGCCTGAGCGCGCCCACTCTTGAGAAGGTCACGCGCGCGCTGCGCGACCACGCGGAGGGGCTGACGGCGACGGGCGTCGCGGGGGCCGTCGGCATCTCGCGGATCACGGCCCGCCGGTATCTGGAGCATCTGGTGGACGCGGGGCGCGCGGGCCGCAGTCCTCAGTACGGACAGGTGGGCCGGCCCGAGCTGCAGTACCGGTGGGTGAAGGGGTGACCGGTCCCGGGCGGCCGAACAATCGGGCCATATGAGAGACTACGCGGAGCTACGGGACATCTACGGGCCGCGACCGGGCGCGAAGGGGCACGATGAGACACGACCGTAACGGAGCAGTCGCGCAAGGTCATTGACCTGACGCGACCGCTCCTCTTACGTTCGGGCCATCGAACAACGGCCACAAAGACGTCGGCCGGCAGGAGGTCGTACCCGTGCGTCCCACCCCCACTCCGTTCCTTCTCGCGACCCTGCTCGCCGCCTCCGCGCTCACCGCCTGCGGCAGCGGTTCCGGCAGTGATCCGGACACCGTGGAGATCTCCTACAAACAGTCGATGGACAACTCCGTGCGCGTCCTGGACACGTACCTCGCGGACATCAAGACGGAGTTCGAGAAGGCCAACCCGGGCAAGGAGGTCAAGCTCGTCCCGATCAAGGCCCCGGACTCGGAGTACTACACGAAGCTCCAGCAGATGCTCCGCTCCCCCAAGACCGCGCCGGACCTCGTCTACGAGGACACCTTCCTCATCAACTCGGACATCACGAGCGGCTACCTCAAGCCGCTGGACCCGTACCTCGACAAGTGGGACGACTGGGGCCAGTTCATCGACACGGCGAAGTCGGCGGCGCAGGCGGAGGACGGGAAGACGTACGGCGTCCCGGACGGTACGGACACCCGGGGCCTCTGGTTCGACAAGGGCATCTTCGCGGAGGCGGGCCTGCCCGCGAACTGGCAGCCGAAGACCTGGGACGACATCCTCGACGCGGCCCGCACGATCAAGGAGAAGGTCCCGGACGTCACGCCCATGAACGTGTACACGGGCAAGCCCGCGGGCGAGGCGGCCACCATGCAGGGCTTCGAGATGCTCCTGTACGGGACGGCGACCGGCGCCACGGAGAGCCCGCTGTACGACACGGCGTCCAAGAAGTGGATCACCGGCAGCCAGGGGTTCAAGGACTCGCTGCAGTTCGTCGAGACGGTCTTCAAGGAGAAGCTCGGCCCGGACGTCTCGGACGCCCTCGACCCGAACTTCGCGACCAGCGTCCGCGGTGAACTCCTCCCCCAGGGCAAGCTCGGCATCAACCTCGACGGCTCCTGGCTCCCGCAGGACTGGCTGAAGGGCAGCGGCCACGAGTGGCCGGAGTGGTCGAAGAAGCTGGGCCTCGCGTACATGCCCACCCAGGCCGGTCAGTCACCCGGCAAGGTGAGCATGTCGGGCGGCTGGACCTGGGCCATCCCCAGCAAGGCGGCCAACCCCGACCTGGCCTTCGAGTTCATCAAGACGATGCAGACGAAGGCGAACGCCCAGAAGTGGTACATCGCCAACTCCGGTATCGCGGTGCGCACGGACGTGGCGGAGGACCCGGCGTACGCGAAGGCGCAGCCCGGCATCGCGTTCTTCACGGGCCTGGTGGCGAACACGCACTACCGCCCGGCCTACCCCGCGTACCCGAAGGTCTCCACGGCCATCCAGGAGGCGATGGAGGGCGTGACGACGGGCGACAGCTCGGTCGAGGAGGCCGCCAAGGGTTACGACGAGGAACTGAAGTCGGTCACGGACAACCAGGTCATCAAGAAGTGAGCACGGCAAGGCGAGAAGTGAGCACAGTGTGGTCGTAAGTCAGCGGGAGGCCGGTCCCGGTGAGCGCACGGTGGTCGTCAAGGAGAGCGGTACCAGCCGCGCTCCGCGGCTGCGCACCCTCACCCGGGCCCTCCCCGTCACCCCCGCCCTCGTCGTCCTCGTCCTGTTCCTGGCCGGGCCGATCGCGTACTGCGCGTACATCGCCTTCACCGATCTGCAGCTCACCGGCCAGGCCGAGTCGTCCTTCACCGGGTTCGACAACTTCCGTACGGCGTTCGAGGACGACGCGTTCCTCAACGCCGTATGGCTGACGCTCGTCTTCACGTTCCTCAGCTCGATCGTCGGCCAGAACACGCTGGGGCTGGCCCTGGCCGCGCTGATGCAGCGCGCGTCGAAGCCGGTCCGTACGCTCACCGGCGGGATCGTCGTCACGGCCTGGGTGCTGCCCGAGGTCGTGGCCGGCTTCCTCCTGTACGCCTTCTTCCGCCGCGAGGGCACACTGAACGCGATCCTCGACTGGCTGCATCTGCCGTCCCAGAACTGGCTGTTCACGCTGCCGATCCTGGCGGTGTCGTTCGCGAACGTGTGGCGCGGCACGGCCTTCTCGATGCTGGTCTACTCGGCGGCCCTGAACGAGATCCCGAAGGAGATCACCGAGGCGGCGGAGGTGGACGGCGCGGGCGGCTGGCGCCGGATGTGGCACATCACGCTGCCGATGATCCGCCGTTCCATCGGCACGAACCTGATGCTCAACACCCTGCAGACGCTGTCGGTGTTCGGGCTGATCTGGGTGATGACGAGGGGCGGTCCGGGCAACCGCAGCCAGACCCTCCCGCTGTTCATGTACGAGCAGGCCTTCCAGAAGAGCATGATCGGTTACGGGACCGCCGTCGCCCTCCTCCTGCTGGTGGTCGGCTCCCTCTTCTCCCTGGTCTATCTGCGCCTGCTGCGGACGGAGGTCTGAGATGGCCGCGCGTACGACCCTCAACGCCCGCCGCGCCAACCGCCGTTACGCGGCCGACGCGAGCCTCCTGTTCGTCGCGGCGGCCTTCGTGCTGCCGCTGGCCTGGGTGATCCTGTCCTCCCTGGACCCGCACGCCGGACTGAAGGTGAAGCTGCCGGACGGGGTCACGCTCGACAACTTCGACGCGGTCCTGAAGCCGGACATCACCTTCACCCCGCTGCTCAACAGTCTGATCCTGTGCGGCGGCGCGACCCTGCTGACGGTGGTCTGCGCGGCGCTGGCCGCGTATCCGCTGTCGCGGTTCCGGTCCCGGCTGAACCGCCCGTTCCTGCTCACCATCATCTTCGCGACGAGCCTGCCGATCACGGCGATCATGGTTCCGGTGTACGCGCTGTTCGTGCAGGTGAACCTGATCGACACCATGCAGGGCACGATCTTCTTCTTCACCGCCTCCCAACTGCCGTTCGCCATCTGGCTGATGAAGAACTTCATGGACGGCGTGCCGAAGGAGCTGGAGGAGGCGGCCTGGACGGACGGGGCGTCCTCGTTGCAGTCGCTGCTGCGGATCGTGCTGCCCCTGATGGGCCCGGGGATCGCGGTGGTGACCGTCTTCTCGTTCGTGGCGATGTGGGGGAACTTCTTCGTCCCCTTCATGCTGCTGCTCTCGCCGGAGCAGATGCCGGCGTCGGTGAGCATCAACGACTTCTTCGGCAACCGCGGGACGGTGGTCTACGGGCAGCTGGCCGCGTTCTCGATCATCTACTCGACCCCAGTGATCCTGCTGTACGTGCTGGTGGCCCGGAAGCTGGGCGGGGGGTTCGCGCTGGGCGGGGCGGTCAAGGGCTGACCGCCCCGCCCGGGACACGGACTCCTACGGGATCAGCTGGTCGTGACGGCCGTGTCGTCGACGACGAAGCTGGTCTGCAGTGAGGTGTCCTCCACGCCGCTGAACTTCAGGGCGACGGTGGAGCCCGCGTAGGAGGACAGGTCGAAGGTCTTCTGGACGTACCCCGTGGCCTTGTTGAGGTTGGAGTAGGTGGCCAGGGTGGTGGAGCCCGCGGTGACGGTGAGCTTGTCGTAGGCGGTGCTCGTGGACGTCTCCGCGGTGTCGATGTGCAGCCAGAAGGTGAAGCTGGCCTTGCAGCCGGCGGGGATGGTCACCGACTGGGACAGCGTGTCGGTGTGCGTGGACCCGTACCCGTCGAGCCAGGCCTTGTACGAACCTCCGTGGGCCGCCTGGTCGGTGTCGTTGGTGATGACACCGCTGGTCGCGGTCCAGGTGGTGTTGCCGGACTCGAAGCCCGCGTTGCCGAGCAGCTGCGCCGAGGTGCAGGTGCCGCCGCCGGTGGAACTGACGGTCCAGGTGAAGGACGCCGTGCCACTCGCGCCGGTGCTGTCGGTGACGGTGACCGTGGTGCTGTACGTCCCGGCGGCGGTGGGGGTCCCGGTGATCGCGCCGGAACTGCTGATCGACAGGCCGGTGGGCAGGCCGGTGGCGGCGTAGGACAGTGAGCCGCTGTTGGTGCTGCTGGCCGAGATCTGCAGGCTGACCGCGGTGCCGACGACGGAGGACTGGCTGCCCGGGTTGGTGACGGTGACGCCACCGGTCGGCGGGGTGACATGGCTGCCCACGTTGATCCCGGCGAAGGCGTTCGCGACGCCCGCGTACTGCGTCGAGTTCGCCCCGTACAGGGAGGTCGCCGCGTTCAGGGCGGCGGTGCGGGCGCCCGCGTAGTTCGTCGTCGACGTCATGTACGTCGTCAGCGCCTTGTACCAGATCTGCAGGGCGGCGGCCCGGCCGATGCCCGCGACGGCGACACCGTCGGAGGTCGGGCTGTTGTACGAGACACCGTTGATGACCTTGCTGCCGCTGCCCTCGGAGAGCAGGTAGAACATGTGGTTCGCGGGGCCCGAGGAGTAGTGGACGTCCAGGTTGCCGATGCCGGAGTACCAGCTGTCGGAGGAGCCGCCGTCCTTGTCGGGCTCGTCCATGTAGCGCAGCGGGGAGCCGTCGCCGTTGATGTCGATCTCTTCGCCGATGAGGTAGTCGCCGACGTCGTTGGAGTTGGCGGCGTAGAACTCGACACCGGTGCCGAAGATGTCGGAGGTCGCCTCGTTCAGCCCGCCCGACTCACCGGTGTAGTTGAGGTTCGCGGTGTTGGAGGTGACACCGTGGCTCATCTCGTGGCCGGCCACGTCGAGCGAGGTCAGCGCGTGGGTGCCGCCCGAGCCGTCGCCGTACGTCATGCAGAAGCAGTCGTCGTCCCAGAAGGCGTTGACGTACGCCGAGCTGTAGTGGACGCGGGAGTAGGCGGCGACGCCGTCGTTCTTGATGCCGCTGCGCCCGAACGTGTTCTTGTAGAAGTCCCAGGTCGTCTGGGCGCCGTAGGCGGCGTCGACGCCGGCGGTCTGGGTGTTCGAGCCGGACCCGGTGCCCCACACGTCGTCCGCGTCGGTCATCAGGGTGCCGGTGCCCGAGGTGCCGTTGTTGAGCGAGTACGTCTTGTGGCCGCCGCGGGTGGTGTCGTACAGCTGGTACGTCGACCCGGAGAGCGTGGTGTTCAGGCTGACCGTGCCGCTGTACTGGCTGTTTCCGGTACCGGTCTTGACGTCCTGGAACTCGTGGAGCTTCGCCCCGGTGCTCGCGTCCGTGATGACGTGCAGCCTGCTGGGGGTGCCGTCGTCCTGGAGGCCGCCGACGACCGTCTCCCAGGCGAGCTTCGGAGTGCCGTCGCCGGCCCAGATCACCTTGCGGGCGCTGTCGGCGGTGGGCTTTTGGGCGTCGAGGGCCCTGGCGGCCTTGAGGGCCTTGGTCTCGGCCGCCGTCTTGGCGTAGGTCGCGGTGAGGGAGGAGACCTTGAGGGTGCGCTTCCCGGCGAAGGTGGTGCTCACCGTGCCGGTGGCCCGGGAGGCGGGCGGGGTGTGCACGACCAGGTCGCCGCCGAGGACCGGGAGCCCGGCGTAGGTGCGCTCGTAACGGGTGTGCAGGGTGCCGTCGTTGTCCTTGACGACGTCCTTGACGAGCAGTTTCTCCTTGGCACCGAGGCCCAGGGAGTCGGCGGTCGCGCCGGTCCTCTTCGCCGCGCTCTTGATGAGCGCGGTGCGCTGGGCCGGGGTCAGCTCGGCCGTGAGGCCCCCGCTGCGCACGGGGCTCGGGTGGGGGGCGGCGGGGCGGGCGGCCGCGGGGACCGTCTGTACACCGACGGCGAGGAGGGCTGCGGTGGCCACCAGGGCTCCGGCCGCGGCCGCCTGGCGGGGGATTCGTCTCACTCGTACTCCTACTGCGACGGCCGCGGATCGGCGGCCGGTGACAGCCCGGACAGACGGGATGTGCTGCCCGGGACGAGCTGAGCAGGGGGTGCGGGACCGTCACCTCGGGCAGGCTGTGGGGGAAACCGGGCCGCGGCTGGGGGAAGAATGACACCGCTGACTTGTACATGTCAGTCCCCGACGGGTGATCCGAGGGTTATCCCTCGGTAGCCCTGTGTGACCTCTGTGCGACCCCTGTGATCCCGGTGGCCGGAGAGGGCGGAGACGGCTCGACAGCACTGTGTGGCATGCCTCACACGTCTCGCCGGGTCGAGGCCCCCCGAGGCACCACCCTCGGGGCAGCCCCGACGAGCTGCCGCTGGACCGGCAAAGGCGCAACGTCAGCACGCTGAATCTAACGGCGCGAGTGCACAGCCCATTCCCCAAAATTCGGGAGAGCGCGTTCCTACCCGGCGGTAATCACAAATTTTTAGGGAAAGCGCCCTACACGAAACCGCGCCGGAAAGCACTGCCCCTAGATGACATTTCCGTGACGCAGGGGCTGTGTTATATCCTGCCCGATCAAGAGCGGTACTGGCTTTAGCTGACGTCACCGGTCGGTAGATCGACCCACCAAGTCGTTCTCGGTTCCGCTCTTGCATGCGCTTTACAACGCTGGACCGGCAAAAAACAACAAACAGCAACAGAGGAAGTAGTAGCGTCGTGGATTTTCTCACCGCCTCCGTAATGATCGTCGCGATCATCGCGGGCACTGTTGTGCTGATCGTGAAGTTCCTGTCCTCCAAGCCCGCGCGCATCGCCGCGGCGCTCGCGGCCCTGGCCGTCGTCCTCGCCGTCCTGCCGAAGATCATCGAGCCGCTCGCCCCGGAGACCACCCCGCCGGCGCCCGCGCCGACGGGTCCGGCGGCCCCCGCCGGGTCGCCGGACCCGTCCGGCACCGCGTCGGCCACCGGGCCCGCGACCGTCACACCGGAGGGAACGCTCTGATGGCCTGGCAGGACAGGACGGAGTACACGGATCCGCGCACCGACGGCAGGCGCGGCACGAGCCGTCTCCTGGGGAAGCCTCCCCTGCCCAGGCGCTACCACGAGGACGGCCTGCAGCCGATGGTCCTGGGCAACTCCGTGTACGCCTTCGACGAGGAGACAGGCCTCGTCGAGCACGACCTCTCAGGGGCCCGGGCGATCCAGGCCCTCATCGACCTCAACCCGTTCCTGTCCCAGCTCTCGCCCCGCTACCGCCATGAGTTCATGGCCCTGCTGGCCACCCGGTCGAGCGCCCGCGACACACAGCTCAGAGGAGCCGGCGCCTCGACGCTGCACATCGTCCTCTCCGGCTGCGTGTACGAGGAGTCGGCGTACGGAGAGGACACCACCGTGCGCATACACGGCGGCGGAGCGGTCCTCGGAGCCGCCGAGGTCTTCAACGAGGATCTGCACGCCCCCACCGCGAAGTGCCTCAACCGGACCCTCTCGCTGGCCCTGCCGATCGCGCGGATGCGGGCCCTCATGGAGCAGAACAGCCAGCTGGCCTCCGCCCTCGGCAGAGCCCTGACCGACCAGCTCGTCGCGGGCGAGCGCGTCTACAACCGGCGGAACCTCTTACCCGAGGAGAGACTGGCCGGCCTGTTCGTCCACCTCCTGGACCGGTGCGCCGTCCCCTGCTCCCGGCACGGGCGGATGATCGAAGGACTGTCGCAGGACAACCTGGCCGCGGCCCTGTGCGTCAGCCGGGGGACCATAGAGAACGCCGTCAAAGTGCTGCGGGATCTCGATCTGATCACCACCGGGTACCGCCAGTACCGATTCCCCGAGGAACGGGAACTGGCACGGTTCGGAAAGGTGAGAACGCTTCCCCGGACCGTCACGGGATCGGCGGAGATGTAGCAGTCGGCGTTCCGCTTCGACTGCCCGACCCCGCCTTCGGAAAGTTCTTTCCGGAGGCGGGTTTTCTCATGTCCATACCTTTACCCGCACCCCTTTATATTTCGGCAGCACTGATCGATAATTAACTCGACATCGAGATAGCGCGCGCTTAAACGGATTTAATCCGGCTGCTTTTATCCGGGAATTCGGCATTCAGGAACTCGATCCCGCTTTGTGGCGCTGTATCGCGAAGTGTTCTTCATCACACCCCGGCACCGCGCACGGGCGCCTGGTCACTGTCGGCCCCGTAGCGGCTCACGCGCCGGGCAACCGTCCGGTTCACGCCGCGTGCTTCCCGCTTCCCTGTGCGAACCCCCCGCACCCCAGGGGCGCCGGAAGCGTCGGTGCCCGCCGGCCGCCACCCAGAACCGCACCCGCCGGAGGATCGCGCTCCGCGCTCGGCGAGCGCCACCCGCATATGCCCGAAGCCGCTGCTCATGGCGTGTGCCGGAGCCTCCCGGCGCCCGTCCACCGCTACCGGTCGCCCGCGCATACGCCGGGGTCCGAGTGCCTCGCACGCCGCGCACGCACCCTGGACAACTGTCCGAAATCGTAGGTTCGCACAATCCGTGAGCCTGGCCGAACAGACCGTAGTCATCGCAGCCCCGTGCCCCTACGTTGTGCCCGTGCACCAACAGTCGGTCCCCCAGCCCACCCCGCCCTTCGACGCCCCCGCCGCCCGGAAACTGCGTATCGCCCTCGGCATGGGTCCCGAGCATGTCGCGTACGGGATACGGACCTCGTTCGGGCTGCCCCATGTGACCCCCGACCTGGTCGACGCCTGGGAGCGGGGCCTGGTCAACCCGGGCCACGGTGAACTGACCGCCCTCGCAGGCGTGTTGTGGTGCTCGCCGGGCGAACTCATCGGCGCGCCGCGGACGTTGCGCGAGCACCGGATCGCCCGCGGTCTGCCCGCCGAGGACGTCGCACGCGCCGTGGGGCTCGAACTCCTCGCGTACGTACGGATGGAGGAGGCCGACGAGTGGCGCGGCAGCGAGCGGCAGTCGGCGGCGCTCGCCCGGGTGCTCGACCTCTCGCTCGCGGACCACGTGACGGTCACCGGCCGTGAGCCGAAGCTGGCGATGATGCTGCGCGGCGCGGTGACGACCCGCTGGCAGGCGTACGTCCGCCCGGTGGGCAAGCTGCTGACGCTGGAGCGGCGGATCGTGGGGCACGCGCTGCGGGCCCTGCACACCGAGTACCAGGGGCGGATGGTGCCGACCCTGAGCTGGGGCGGTGGCGCGGCGGCGGCCGAGGCCGACGACGCGGGCCGGGACTTCCTGGACCGGATCGTCGACCGCTTCTGGTCGACGATCCGGCGCGACGCCGAGAGGTACGGCGACGGGTGAGACCGGCTGCCCGCTAGCGGGAGACCGGCTGTCGGCTAGAAGACCGACTCCGCCTCGTCCATGCGGTCCTTCGGGACGGTCTTCAGTTCGGTGACCGCCTCGGCCAGCGGCACCATCACGACGTCCGTGCCGCGCAGCGCGGTCATCCGGCCGAACTCGCCGCGGTGCGCCGCCTCCACCGCGTGCCAGCCGAAGCGCGTCGCGAGCACCCGGTCGTACGCGGTCGGCGTGCCACCGCGCTGGATGTGGCCGAGGATGACCGGCTTGGCCTCCTTGCCGAGGCGGCGCTCCAGCTCGTACGCCAGTGCCGTCCCGATGCCCTGGAAGCGCTCGTGGCCGAACTGGTCGATCTCGCCGTGCCCGTAGTCCATGCTGCCCGCGACGGGGTGCGCGCCCTCGGCCACGCAGATGACCGCGAACTTCTTGCCGCGTGCGAAGCGCTCCTCGACCATCTTGATCAGGTCGGCCGGGTCGAAGGGGCGCTCGGGCAGGCAGATGCCGTGGGCGCCGGCGGCCATGCCGGACTCCAGGGCGATCCAGCCGGCGTGGCGGCCCATGACCTCGACGACCATCACCCGCTGGTGGGACTCGGCGGTCGTCTTGAGGCGGTCCATCGCCTCGGTGGCGACCCCGACGGCGGTGTCGAAGCCGAAGGTGCGGTCCGTGGACGAGATGTCGTTGTCGATCGTCTTGGGGACGCCGACCACGGGCAGGCCCGCGTCCGACAGCATCCGCGCCGCCGTGAGCGTGCCCTCGCCGCCGATCGGGATCAGGACGTCGATCCCGAACTCGCGCGCCGTATCCTGCACGTTCTCGCAGGCCTCGCGCAGGCGGTCGCGCTGGAGCCGGGAGGAGCCGAGGATGGTGCCGCCGCGGGCGAGGATGCCGCTGACGGCGTCCAGGTCGAGGTTGCGGTAGCGGCCTTCGAGCAGTCCCGCGTAGCCGTCCTCGAACCCGACGACCTCGGCGTCGTAGTTGGTGACGGCCCGGTGCACGACCGACCGGATGACGGCGTTCAGTCCCGGACAGTCGCCGCCTGCGGTAAGAACTCCGATACGCATCGTGCTGTGTCTCCTGCTCGCTGTGGGGCCGTGTCTCCTGGGGTGCCTGAGAGCCAGTCCGATTGTTTCATGGGCCACAGGGGGCCGCTGTCCGCACCCTTCGCGCCCCCGCACCCGCCGTCGCGCCCTGCTCACGCCCCCGCCAAGCCCCCCTTGGCCGTGTCCGCCCCTGTGGAGCGCCCGTCCGCCCTTGGTCTGACGGGCGCCTTAGCCAGGCCCGGAGGTACTGTCAAGAGGGTTCAGCCGGCGACGTCGGCTGCGTTCTTACCGACATCGGAGGAAACGGAGAGCACGCGTGACGCGCAGCGTGTACGTGACCGGGATCGACCGAGGTGACGGCCGCCAGGTCATCGAGCTGGGAGTCATGGAGCTCCTGACCCGCCAGGTGGACCGGGTGGGGGTGTTCCGCCCCCTCGTCCACGACGGACCCGACCGGCTCTTCGAGTTGCTGCGCGCCCGCTACCGCCTCGCGCAGGACCCGGCGACGGTCTACGGCATGGACTACCACGAGGCGTCCGCGCTCCAGGCCGACCAGGGCACCGACGAACTGGTCTCGCAGCTCGTCGACCGTTTCCACGCGGTGGCCCGCGACTACGACGTGGTCCTCGTCCTCGGCACCGACTACGCCGACACCCAGTTCCCCGACGAGCTGGCCCTCAACGCCCGGCTGGCGAACGAGTTCGGCGCGTCCGTGATCCCCGTGGTGGGCGGCCGCAAGCAGACCGTGGAGTCGGTGCTCGCGGAGACCCGCAACGCGTTCCGCGCCTACGACGGCCTGGGCTGCGACGTCCTGGCGATGGTGGTCAACAGGGTCGCCCCCGCCGACCGCGGGGACATCCACGACCTGCTCGACAACCGCCTGCCCGTGCCCTGCCACGTCCTGCCGGACGAGCCCGCGCTCTCCGCGCCGACGGTCGCCCAGATCACCCACGCCCTCGGCGGCAAGGTGCTCCTCGGCGACGACGCGGGGCTCGCCCGCGACGCCCTGAACTTCGTGTTCGGCGGCGCGATGCTGCCGAACTTCCTGGGCGCGCTGACCCCGGGCTGCATGGTCGTCACCCCCGGCGACCGCGCCGACCTCGTGGTGGGCGCCCTCGCCGCGCACAGCGCCGGCACCCCGCCGATAGCGGGCGTGGTGCTCACCCTGAACGAGCGCCCGAGCGACCTCGTCCTCACCCTGGCCGCCCGCCTCGCCCCCGGCACCCCGGTGGTCGCGGTCGAGACGGGCTCCTTCCTCACGGCGTCCGAACTCTTCGCCATGGAAGGCAAGTTGAACGCGTCGACGCCCCGCAAGGCGGAGACGGCGCTGGGCCTCTTCGAGCGGTACGTGGACACCGGCGACCTCCTCAGGCGCGTCTCGGCGCCCAGCAGCGGCCGCGTCACGCCGATGATGTTCGAGCACAAGCTCCTGGAGCAGGCCCGCTCCGACAAGCGGCGCGTCGTGCTGCCCGAGGGCACCGAGCCGCGCGTCCTGCACGCCGCCGAGGTGCTGCTGCGCCGCGGTGTCTGCGACCTCACCCTGCTCGGCCCCGTCGACCAGATCCGCAAGAAGGCCGCCGACCTCGGCATCGATCTCGGCGCCGCCCAGCTGATCGACCCGCAGACCTCCGAGCTGCGCGACCGCTTCGCCGAGCGGTACGCCGAACTCCGCGCCCACAAGGGCGTGTCCGTGGAGCTGGCGTACGACGTCGTCTCGGACGTGAACTACTTCGGCACGCTGATGGTCCAGGAGGGCCTCGCCGACGGCATGGTCTCGGGCTCGGTGCACTCCACGGCGGCCACCATCCGCCCGGCCTTCGAGATCATCAAGACCAAGCCGGAGGCCTCCATCGTCTCCTCGGTCTTCTTCATGTGCCTGGCCGACAAGGTCCTCGTGTACGGCGACTGCGCGGTCAACCCCGATCCGGACGCCGAGCAACTGGCCGACATCGCCATCCAGGCCGCCGCCACGGCCGAGCAGTTCGGTGTCGAGCCGCGGATCGCGATGCTCTCGTACTCGACCGGCACGTCCGGTTCGGGCGCGGACGTCGACAAGGTGCGCACGGCGACCGAGCTGGTCCGCTCGCGGCGGACCGATCTGAGCATCGAGGGGCCGATCCAGTACGACGCGGCCGTCGAGCCGTCCGTAGCGGCGACCAAGCTGCCCGGTTCGAAGGTCGCCGGGCAGGCGTCCGTGCTGATCTTCCCGGACCTCAACACCGGCAACAACACGTACAAGGCCGTGCAGCGCTCCGCCGGCGCGATCGCCGTCGGACCGGTCCTCCAGGGCCTGCGCAAGCCGGTCAACGACCTGTCCCGGGGCGCGCTCGTCGGGGACATCGTGAACACGGTCGCGATCACCGCGATCCAGGCGCAGGCCCGTCCCGCGGCCGACCCCGCGGAGCAGGCCCCCTCCCCCGACGCCACCCCCACCACGAAGGTTTCCGTCCTGTGAGCTCCCACCCGTCACCCGCCGCCGCCCTGCCTGACGAGCTGCGCTCGACACCTCTTGCTTCCCGCGTCCTCGTCCTCAACTCCGGTTCGTCCTCGGTGAAGTACCAGCTGCTCGACATGGGCGACGGCAGCCGGCTGGCCGCGGGCCTCGTCGAGCGCATCGGCGAGGAGACCTCCCGGCTCAAGCACACCCCGCTGGCGTCGGGCGGCGACTCCCGCGAGACGACCGGCCCGATCGCCGACCACGAGGCCGCGCTGAAGGCCGTCGCGGAGGAGCTGTCGAGGGACGGACTCGGTCTGGACTCCCCCGAGCTGGCCGCGATCGGCCACCGGGTCGTGCACGGCGGCCGGAAGTTCACGCGCCCGACCGTCGTCGACGACGCGGTCCTCGCCGAGATCGAGCGCCTCATCCCGGTGGCGCCGCTGCACAACCCGGCCAACCTCACCGGTATCCGTACCGCTCGGGCACTGCGCCCGGACCTCCCCCAGGTCGCCGTCTTCGACACGGCGTTCCACACGACGATGCCGGAGGCCGCCGCCCGCTACGCGATCGACGTGCGGACCGCCGACGAGCACCGCATCCGCCGGTACGGCTTCCACGGCACCTCGCACGCGTACGTGTCCCGCAAGGCCGCCGAGCTCCTCGGGCGGGCGCCCGAGGACGTGAACGTCATCGTGCTGCACCTGGGCAACGGCGCGTCGGCGTCGGCGGTCGAGGGCGGCCGGTGCGTGGACACCTCCATGGGGCTGACGCCCTTGGAGGGGCTCGTGATGGGTACGCGTTCCGGAGACGTGGATCCGGCGGTCGTCTTCCATTTGACGCGCGTCGGCGGAATGTCCACGGACGAGATCGACACTCTGCTCAACAAGAAGAGCGGTCTGCTCGGACTCTGCGGTGACAACGACATGCGGGAGATCCGCCGCCGTATCGACGAGGGCGGCGAGGACGCCGCGGCGGCACAGCTCGCCTTCGACATCTACATACACCGGCTGAAGAAGTACATCGGCGCGTATTACGCGGTCCTGGGCCGGGTCGACGCGGTGGTCTTCACGGCCGGTGTCGGGGAGAACGCGGCCCCGGTGCGCGAGGCCGCGATCGCGGGTCTGGACTCGCTGGGCCTGGCCGTCGACGGCGGCCTGAACGCCGTACGGTCCGACGCGCCGCGGCTGATCTCGCCGAAGGGCGCGCGGGTCGCGGTGGCCGTCGTGCCGACCGACGAGGAACTGGAGATCGCGCACCAGACGTACGCGCTCGTGGCGGACGGGAACGCCTGAGCCGCCGGAAAAAGCCTCGAAAACATTAAAAAGTCTGCCGGGAGAACGACGGGAAAACAGCCGGTCGGGTCCACGCCTGAGCGCGCACCCGCCCATTTGTATCTTCCACCAGACGGAATATTCCGAAGCGAAACAAACCGATAGGATCGCCCCCATGCGCCGTTCCAAAATCGTCTGCACACTCGGTCCCGCCGTCGACTCCCACGAACAGCTCGTCTCGCTGATCGAGGCCGGCATGAACGTGGCCCGTTTCAACTTCAGCCACGGCTCCCACGCCGAGCACCAGGGCCGCTACGAGCGGGTCCGCTCCGCCGCCCGGGAGACCGGCCGCGCCATCGGCGTCCTGGCCGACCTCCAGGGCCCGAAGATCCGGCTGGAGACCTTCGCCGAGGGCCCCGTCGAGCTGGAGCGCGGTGACGAGTTCACCATCACGACCGAGGACGTCCCGGGCGACAAGTCGATCTGCGGCACCACCTACAAGGGTCTGCCGGGCGATGTCGCCAAGGGCGACCAGGTCCTGATCAACGACGGCAACGTCGAGCTGCGGGTCGTCGAGGTCGACGGCCCGAACGTGAAGACGATCGTCATCGAGGGCGGTGTCATCTCGGACCACAAGGGCATCAACCTGCCCGGTACGGCCGTGAACGTGCCGGCGCTGTCCGAGAAGGACGTCGACGACCTGCGCTTCGCCCTGCAGATGGGCTGCGACCTGGTCGCGCTGTCCTTCGTGCGCGACGCCCACGACGTGAACGACGTCCACAAGATCATGGACGAGGAGGGCCGCCGGGTCCCCGTCATCGCCAAGGTGGAGAAGCCCCAGGCGGTGGAGAACATGGAGGCCGTCGTGGCGGCCTTCGACGGCGTCATGGTGGCCCGTGGCGACCTCGCCGTCGAGTACCCCCTGGAGCGGGTCCCGATGGTGCAGAAGCGCCTCGTGGAGCTGTGCCGGCGCAACGCCAAGCCGGTGATCGTCGCGACCCAGATGATGGAGTCGATGATCACCAACTCCCGCCCGACGCGCGCCGAGGCGTCCGACGTGGCCAACGCGATCCTGGACGGGGCGGACGCGGTCATGCTGTCGGCCGAGTCCAGCGTCGGCGCGTACCCGATCGAGACCGTGAAGACGATGTCGAAGATCGTCGTCGCGGCCGAGGAGGAGCTGCTCTCCAAGGGCCTGCAGCCGCTCGTGCCGGGCAAGAAGCCGCGTACGCAGGGTGGTTCCGTCGCCCGTGCCGCGTGCGAGATCGCGGACTTCCTCGGCGGCAAGGGCCTGGTGGCGTTCACCAAGTCCGGTGACACCGCCCGCCGCCTCTCCCGCTACCGCGCGGCCCAGCCGATCCAGGCGTTCACCACGGACGAGGGCACCCGCAACCAGCTCTCGCTGAGCTGGGGCGTCGAGTCGCACGTCGTGCCGTTCGTGCACAGCACCGACGAGATGGTCGAGCTGGTCGACAGCGAACTGCGCAAGCTCAAGAGCTTCAGCGACGGCGACATCGTCGTGATGACGGCCGGCTCGCCCCCCGGCGTCACCGGCACCACGAACATGGTCCGCGTCCACCACCTGGGCGGCTGACCAGCTCCCGTACGCGACTGAGGGC
>NZ_JBHWZP010000174.1:0-19715 GCF_042728395.1 Streptomyces sp. NPDC060205 | reverse complement strand
GCCCCGTTTTTCAGGGGCGCGGGGAACTGCGCGCTCAGCCACGACGCACCCGCAGCATGCCACCGGCCGTCACACCCCCAAGGGGCGCGGGGAACTGCGCGGGCAACCACGACGCACCCGCAGCATGCCACCGGCCGTCACACCCCCAAGGGGCGCGGGGAACGGCGCGGGCGACCACGACGTACCCGCACGAGGCGACCGGCCTCTTAAGGGGCGCGGGGAACGGCGCGCTCAGCCACGACGCACCCGCACTCGACTGGATGCGGGCGCGCCCCTTCAGGGGCGCGGGGAACGGCGCGGGCAACCGCGACCTACCCGCACCAGGCCACCGGCCTCCTCAAGGGGCGCGGGGAACTGCGCGACAAGCCACAACGCACCCGCACCCGCACCCCCACCACAACACCCGCCCCAAAGATCGTCGGGATACGTTGGTCGGACAGCCGTACCGCTGCCGACCAAACGGAGCTCGCGATGCCCTTCGCCCGACTGGCAACAGCAACCACCCCCACCTGCCACATCGGCCTGGGCCTCGCCGCAATCGGTCGCCCCGGCTACATCACCCTCGGCCGGGACGAAGACCTCGGAGCGGACCGCAGCGTGGAAGCCCTGCGCACCCGCACCCACGACCTCCTCGACGCCGCCTACGCCCAAGGCGTCCGCTACTTCGACGCAGCCCGCTCCTACGGCCGCTCGGAAGAGTTCCTGGCGAGCTGGCTGGCCGCCCACCCCGCCATCGACGACATCGTCGTCGGCAGCAAGTGGGGCTACACCTACACCGCCGACTGGCGCACGGACGCCGAGGCCCACGAGATCAAGGACCACAGCCTCCCCACGTACGTGCGGCAGCGCGCCGAGAGCGCCGACCTGCTCGGCGACCGTCTCGACCTCTACCAGATCCACTCCGTGACGCCCGAGAGCCCGGCCCTCACCGACAAGGAACTGCACGCCGAACTGGCCGAGGCCGCCGCGCAGGGCCTGACCGTCGGCTTCTCCACCAGCGGCCCCGCCCAGGCCGACGCGATCCGCGCCGCCCTCGCCGTGACCGTCGGTTCGACGCCCCTCTTCCGGACCGTCCAGGCCACGTACAACGTCCTGGACACCTCCGCGGGCCCCGCGCTCGCCGAGGCGCGCGACGCCGGACTCACCGTGATCATCAAGGAGGGCATGGCTAACGGCCGCCTCGCCGACCCGCACGCGCCGCCCGCCGTGCGCGCCGTTGCGGAGGAGGCGGGCGTTGGCTCGGACGCGGTCGCCCTCGCCTTCGTGCTGCGCAGGCCCTGGGCGGGTGTCGTCCTCTCCGGCGCGGCCACCACCAACCACCTCGCGTCCAACCTGCACGCCGCGGTGGTCGACCTCGACGACGGCCAGGTGGCCCGCCTCGACACCCTGGCCGAGGAACCGGGCGCGTACTGGGAGCACCGAGCCGAACTGCCCTGGCACTGACCCCGCCCGACCGCCCGGCCCGCCCGACCACCCCTTCTGACGTTCCCCGGCCCCCTCCCGGTGAGCGTCACATGCCCCGTATGAGACATCATTGTCTCATCTGGGTTATGGTTGTCTCATGGCCGTCGATCGTGAACACGTGCTGCGCAGCGCAGCCGCCCTGCTGACCCGCAGAGCCACCGCCACCATGGACGAGGTCGCCAAGGCGGCCGGGATCAGCCGGGCGACCCTGCACCGCCAGTTCGCGGGCCGCGACGCCCTCGTACGGGCCCTCGAAGAGCTGGGCATCCAGGAGTGCGAGGCCGCGCTGGACGCGGCCCGGCTCGACGACGGCACCGCCCGCGAGGCCGTACGCCGTCTGGTGGGCGAGTTCGAGAGCGCCGCGGGCCTGCTCGGCTTCCTCTACACCGAGAACCAGCTGTTCGAGGGCGAGGAACAGAACGCGGGCTGGTCCCGCATCGACGCCCGGATCGCCGCCCTGTTCCGGCGGGGCCAGGAGAGCGGCGAGTTCCGTATCGACCTGACGCCGGCCTGGCTCACCGAGGCCCTCTACGGGCTCTTCGCCTCCGGGGCGTGGGCCGTGAGCGAGGGCCGGGTGGCGGCCAAGGACTTCCAGTACATGATCGTCGAGCTGTTGCTCGGCGGCGCACTACGGAGAGAGGAATCATGACCAGCACGACGCGGCCGGCGTTCGCGGCGGAGGCGGAGAAGCGACCGGGCCGTTGGCTCGCGCTCTCCGTCCTCGTCCTCGCCGTGCTGCTGGTGGCCGTCGACGCGACCGTCCTCGGTCTCGCGACCCCCTACATCAGCGAGGACCTGAAGCCCTCCGGCAACCAGCTGCTGTGGATCGGTGACGTCTACTCGTTCGTCATCGCCGGTCTGCTCGTCTCCATGGGCAGCCTCGGCGACCGTGTCGGCCGCAAGAGGCTGCTGCTCGTCGGCTCGGTCGCGTTCGGCCTGGTCTCCGTGCTCAACGCCTACGCGACCTCGCCCGAACTGCTGATCGTGGCGCGGGCGCTGCTCGGTGTGGCGGGTGCCACGCTGATGCCCGCCACGCTCGCCCTCATCCGCAACCTCTTCCACGACCCGCGCGAACGCAGCCTGGCCATCGGTATCTGGGGCGCCACCGCCTCGGCCGGTACGGCGGTCGGCCCCGTCCTCGGCGGCTTCCTGCTCGAACACTTCTGGTGGGGTTCGGTCTTCCTGATCAACCTGCCCGTGATGGCGGTCCTCGTCCTGGTCGGCGTGAAGCTCCTGCCGGAGTCCCGCAACCCCGAGCCCGGCCCGTGGGACCTCCTCAGCGTCGTGCTGTCCCTCGTCGGCATGGTCGCCATCGTGTACGGCATCAAGGAGGCCGCCTCGCACGGCCCGAACGCGACGGCGGGCGCGGCGGCCCTGCTGGGAGCGGCGGCGCTGTACGGCTTCGTACGCCGTCAACTGACGCTCCCGGTACCGCTCCTGAACATGCGGCTGTTCCGCAACCGCGGCTTCTCCGGAGCGGTACTGGCCGATCTGCTGACCATCCTCGGCCTGTCCGGCGTGGTCTTCTTCCTCTCGCAGTACCTGCAACTCGTGCAGGGGCGCGGGCCGCTGGAGGCCGGCCTCGCCGAACTGCCCGCCGCGGTCGGCGCGGTGGCGGCGGGACTGGTCGCAGGAACGTTCGCTCGCCGGTACTCGGTACGGGGCGTCGTGGCGGGCGGCCTCGCCGCGATCGGGCTCGCCCTGGCCGCGCTGACCGTGCTGGACCAGTCCACCGGCTATCCGCTCCTCGGCACGGCTTTGCTGGTCGTCGGCGTCGGCGCGGGCTTCAGCTTCACCGTGACCGCCGACGTGATCCTCTCCAGTGTGCCCAAGGAACAGGCGGGCGCCGCGTCCGCGGTCTCCGAGACGGCGTACGAGCTGGGGGCGGCCCTCGGCATCGCCCTGCTGGGCTCGATCGTCACGGGCGTCTACGCGGGCTTCACGGCCCCGGCGGGGACCCCGCGGGAAGTCGCCGACGCGGCCCACGAGTCCCTCGGCGGAGCGGTGGAGGCCTCCTCGGCCCTGCCCACCCCCGAGCCCCTGCTGGACGCGGCCCGCACGGCTTTCGTGGACGGCATCGCCCTGGCGGCAGGCCTGGGCGCGCTGGTCCTGCTGGCCGCATCAGCGGCAGCATGGCGCCTACTGAGGAACCAAAAGCTGTAGCCCCGTAAGAGGCCCGGGGAACGGCGCGCCCAGCCCCCGACAACGATCACGTACGAACTCTTCCCCGCGCCCCACCCCCTCAGGGGCGCGGGGAACTGCGCGACCAGCCCAGGACGGCCCGCACCCGACAAGCCGACGACCACCCGGTCAAAAAACCAGCGGAGCTACGCCGCTTCCTTCGCCTTCGTGGCGTACATGTCCACATACTCCTGCCCGGACAACCGCATCACCTCAGCCATCACGGAGTCCGTCACGGCCCGCAGTACATACCGGTCGCGATCCATCCCCTCGTACCGCGAGAACTCCATCGCCTCGCCGAACCGCACGGTGACCCGCCCCGGCCGCGGGAACCCCGCACCACCGGGCTGGATCTTGTCCGTGCCGATGATGGCGAACGGCACCACGGGCGCCCCGGTCATCAGCGCGAGCCGCGCGATACCGGTGCGGCCCCGGTAGAGCCGCCCGTCGGGAGAGCGCGTGCCCTCCGGGTAGATGCTGAAGACCTTGCCCTCCTCCAGCACCCGACGCCCCGTCATCAGCGCCGCCACACCGCCGCGTCCGCCGTCCCGGTCGACCGGGATCATGCCGCAGCCGGTGAAGAACCACGCCATCAGCCGCCCCTTGAGGCCCTTGCCGGTGACGTACTCGTCCTTGCCGATGAAGAAGACCTGGCGGTCGCAGAACAGCGGCATGATCATCGAGTCGATGAACGTGAGATGGTTGCCGGCCAGGATGACCGGTCCCGTGCCCGGGATGCGCTCCGCACCTTCCACCCGTGGGCGGAACATCAGGCGCATGATCGGTCCGAGCACTGCCTTGATGAGCGCGAAGCGGGACAACGGGCCCTCCGGTATCAAGAGGTGGGTGACAAGTCTGTGTGGGTTTCAAGTCTGTGCAGGTGAGGACGATACTCGCGCGCGCCGGGGTCGCGCACATCGGGTTCACCGACTGGATACGCACTGTTGACCCTTGTTTACCTGGGGTGGCGCCGTGTCACACGGCCGTCATCCGCACGAGACGGTGTGACGAAATCCGCACGAGTTAGCCCTCATGGGGCAGGTTCCCACCCACGGCTGTCCAAACTCCCCTTCAGCCCGTCCGGCGTTCGAGGACGAGCGCGCGAGCGCGACAGCGGGGTTGGGGGCGCAGCCCCCAGGGACAGTGGCAGGAAGACACCCACCGTCACCCACGTGTTCCGTCCAAGGTCTCCCACCCGTCACCGCACCCCACCTACGATCAGTCCCGCTTTGACAGGTGCAGGGCAGTATGCGGAGGAGCGCTCATGGGCACGCAGGACACGCAGGACTCGAACGACGGCCGCACCGGGACCACCCCGGGCCGGCGCGCCCTGCTCGGGGCCGCGGTCCTCGGCGCCGGCGGAGCGGTCCTCGGCCTGCCGGGTACGGCGAGAGCCGGCGAGAAGCACGGGACCGGCGGCTACAACAGCGGCTACAAGAGCCTGCCCAGGCCCACGATCATCGGGCACCGCGGCGCCAGCGGCTACCGCCCGGAGCACACGCTCGGCTCGTACCAGCTCGCCCTCGACATGGGCGCGCACATCATCGAGGCCGGCGACCTGGTGCCGACGAAGGACGGCCACCTCGTCTGCCGCCACGAGCCCGAGATCGGCGGTACGACGGACGTCGCCGCGCACCCCGAGTTCGCGGACCGCAAGGCCACCAAGCTGCTCGACGGGGTCTCCACGACCGGCTGGTTCACCGAGGACTTCACGCTCGCCGAGCTGAAGACCCTCCGCGCCAAGGAGCGCGTTCCGGCCAACCGCCCGCACAACACCCTCTACGACGGCCGCTGGGAGATCCCCACCTTCGAGGAGGTGCTGCGCTGGCGCGAGGAGCAGAGCAGGAAGCTCGGCCGGCAGGTCTGGATCTACCCCGAGCTGAAGCACCCCACCTACTTCCGCAAGCTGGGCCTCGGCCTGGAGGAGCGGGTCGCCAAGGTGCTGCGCAGGCACGGCCTGGACAAGAAGAACTCGCCGGTCATCCTCCAGTCCTTCGAACCGACCAGCATCCAGCGCATGGACAAGCTGGTGGACAACCCGCTGGCCGTGCTCCTGTCCGCCGCGAACACCCGCCCCTGGGACTTCGTGGAGACGGGCGACCCGCGTACGGTCGCCGACCTGGTCAAGCCCGCCGGCCTGAAGTGGATCGCCTCCTACGCGCAGGGCATCGGACCGACCCTCGACCTGATCATCCCGAAGGACGCGAGCGGCAACCTCACCACGCCGACCACCCTGGTCCGCGACGCGCACGCCGAGGGCCTGATCCTGCACCCGTACACGATGCGCAACGAGAACCCCTTCCTGCCCGCGAACTTCCGCAAGGGCACCGACGCGGACGCCTACGGTGACGCCTTCGGCGCCTTCGCCACGTATTTCGCCACCGGTATCGACGGCGTCTTCACCGACAACCCGGACACCGGCCTCCTCGCCCGCGAGGACTTCCTGAAGAAGAGCTGACCCGGAACCGATCCAGGACTGACCCAGAACCGATCCGTCCGCCGTCCCGGTCGTCAACGACCGCGCCCGCGGACCCGGTCGGGTGACGTACGGCCGTCCCGGCAACCTCTGGCCGGGACGGCCGCGTCGTGCCGCATATGACCCACGACATGCTCGACACACTGCGCCCCCTGCTCGTGGCCGAGGCCTCGGCCGAGGCATATGCCTCCGGAGCCGAGTCCAGTGACCTGGAACAGGACGTCTGGGTGCGCCTCCTGGAACGCCTCGGCACGGAGGGCCCGCCCGCCGATCCGGCCGCCTGGCTGCGCGTCGCCGTCCGCACCGAGGCGCGCCGCGCAGGACGTACCGCGAACCTCGAACGGCCGTACGCGTCCGAGCCCGCCGACGACAGCAGGCCGGGCCCCGAGCAGCTGGCGCTCAGCGCCGCCCGGCGCCGGGCCCTGCACTCCGCCGTACGCCGGCTGCCGGGCCGCTGCCCGCGCCTCATGGCGGCTCTGCTGTCCCCGAAAGACCTCACGTACCGGGAGATCGCGGGGGAGTTGGGTATCTCACAGGGCAGTCTCGGTCCGGATCGTTCCAGATGCCTGAGTTGTCTGCGCCGAATGCTCACATCGGAGGTTGCGGCGCATGAACGGCGGGGATAGGAGTGAGGGACAACCGGCGGAACAGGTGAGCGGGAGGCATGCACACATGGGCATGAGCGTGACCATCTCGGCGGCGGCCGAACAGGACGCCGAGCAGATCCTCAAACTGCAGTTCCTCTGCTACCAGAGCGAGGCCGAGCTGTACGGCGACTACAGCATCGAGCCCCTCACCCAGCCGCTGGACTCCCTCAAGGCGGAGCTCACGGACGGCACGGTCCTGGTGGCCCGGCTCGGCGACGAGGTGGTGGCCTCGGTGCGCGGCTCCGTGGGCGCGGATGGCACGGCCCGGATCGACAAGCTGATCGTGCACCCCCGGATGCAGCGGCACGGGCTGGGCGGGCGGCTGCTCGACGCGATCGAGTCGCGGCTCGCGGCGGACGCCGGGGCGAAGAGCTTCCAGCTCTTCACCGGGCATCGCAGTGACCGCAATCTGCGGCTGTACCGGAAGCACGGGTACGAGCCGGTGGCGACCGAGCGGGTCGATGAGCGGCTCAGCCTGGTGACCTTGGCGAAGGATGTGCAGGCCAGCGCGTTCGTCGCCAGCGCGTAGCGGCTCTGCGCGGCGGCTCTGTACGGCGGCCGGTGGGAGTCTGCGGGTCCGTCGTGGCCGGGCGCGCAGTTCCCCGCGCCCCTACGGGGCCCTGCGTGACCTGCGCAGCCAGAACATCGCCGTGATCGGGAGCAGGACCGGGATGAACAGGTAGCCCATGCCGTAGTCCGACCAGACCGTGGCGTCGGGGAAGGCGGAGGGGTCGGCCAGCGTCCAGGTGCCGACGGTCAGGACGCCCGCGAGTTCGGCGGCGCAGCACACCAGCGCCGCCCTGCGGGCCCGCTCGCCGCCGCGTACGAGCGAGTAGGTGATGAAGCCGTACACGAGCCCGGCCACCGCCGACAGTGAATAGGCGAGCGGCGCCTTGTCGAACTCCGTCGAGATCTGTACGGCCGAGCGCGACACGGCGCCGACGACCATCACCCCGTACAGCCAGACCAGCAGCATGCCGGGGCCGCCGATGAGGCGCGTGCGGCCGGGCTTGCCGGACGTCGCGGAGTCCTCGGGCGTCCCGGGATTCTCGGGCGTCCCGGGGTTCCCGGCGGGTACCGCCATCTCAGCCTCCCCAGATGTCGTAGAGCCGTACCTGCAGCACGGCGAGGACCACGCCGCCCGCCGCGACCGTGATCGAACCCCAGCGGGTGCGCTCCGCCAGCGACATGAAGCCCGCCGCCGGGACGCATGCGAAGGCGCCGATCAGATAGGACACGAAGATCGTCGTGCCCTGCTCCGGCTTCTCGCCGCGGGCCAGCTGGACGATGCCGACCACCAGCTGGGCGAGGGTGAGGAGCGTCACCACGGCCATGCCGATGAAGTGCCAGTCCTTGGTCGGCTGGTCCCGGTAGGCGGCCCAGCCGCACCAGGCGGCGAGCGCGAGCGCGGCGACGGCCGTCGCGACCGTCAGGGCATCAAGCATGCCGCGACCCTATTACGGGCCAAAAGGCCTGATGCGTTCGCCCCCGGCGTGCCCCGTAGGGTCGAGGACATGAAGATCCGAGCCGATGCCCTGCTGTTCGACAACGACGGAACACTCGTCTCGTCCCTCGATTCGGTGTACCGCTGCTGGAGCAGGTGGGCCGCGGAGTACGGAATCACCGCCGAGGAGTTCGCCCGGGTCGAGCTGCACGGCCGCCCGGCCGCCGAGATAGCCGCCGACCTGCTGCCCGCCGCCAGGGTCCCCGAGGCCGTCGTACGCATCGAGCAGCTGGAGGTGGAGGACGTCGCGGGCGGAGTGCACCTGCTGCCCGGGACGAAGGCCCTCCTCGACTCGCTGCCCGCCGACCGCTGGGCCGTCGTCACCTCCGCCACCCGGCGGCTGGCCGAGGCCCGTCTCGCCGAGGTCGGCATCCGCCCGAAGAACCTGGTCGCCGCCGACGACATCACCCGCGGCAAGCCCGACCCCGAGCCGTTCCTGCTCGCCGCCCGGCGGCTCGGCGTGGACCCCGCACGCTGTGTCGTGTTCGAGGACGCGCCCGCGGGACTCCAGGCGGGCCGCGCGGCCGGCATGACCACCGTGGCATTGACCACAACCCACCGGGCCGCCGAGCTGACCGCGGATGTCGTGGTCAAGGACCTCTCGGCCGTGTCAGCACTGGTCACCGATGAGGGAGTGGAGCTTTCCGTCGGCGACTGAGAGGCCTCCGAGGGGTGTCCACCGCTGTCCGTGATGCGGACAGCGGTTCCCTGTACCGCGCAAAGATCTGCTTTACTTTTCTCATGACCACGACGAGCAGCCGCATCCTTGCGACCGAGGCGACCATGACGCCCGGTGCTCGCTGTATGTGTCGAATGTGCGCCTTCTAGAGGGCCCCCGCACCGCCCCCAGCCTCGCGCCCCGAAGCGAGTCCGCTCACGTCCGCCCGTACCTCCCTTTCGTACGCGACTGAGCCTGCCCCGCGCACGCAGTTCTGCCGAAGCCCGGTTCCCGACGCCACCGCGTGAACGACCGAGCCGCGTTCGACCGAAATGCACCCGTGCCCGGCGCACACCCACGCCCTGCACTCGACAGTGACGGAAACCCCAGTGATCACGACAACAGGCCTGACCAAGGTCTACCGCTCCCGCGGCCGTGAGATCACCGCCCTGGACGGCGTCGATCTGCATGTCCGCGAAGGCGAGGTGTACGGCGTCATCGGACAGTCCGGCGCCGGCAAGTCCTCCCTCATCCGCTGCGTCAACCTGCTGGAGCGCCCCACCGCCGGCACCGTGACCGTCGCCGGACAGGACCTAACGGCCCTCGCCGGGCGCGGCCCGCGCGCGGGCAAGGAGCTGCGGCAGGCGCGCAGCCGTATCGGCATGGTCTTCCAGCACTTCAACCTGCTGTCGACGAGGACCGTCCAGGACAACGTCGAGCTGCCGCTGGAGATCCTCGGGAAGTCGGGCAAGGAGCGGTCCCGCAAGGCGCTGGAACTGCTCGACCTGGTCGGCCTCAGCGACAAGGCCAAGTCCTACCCGGCCCAGCTCTCCGGCGGCCAGAAGCAGCGCGTCGGCATCGCCCGTGCCCTGGCGGGGGACCCCAAGGTGCTCCTGTCGGACGAGGCGACCAGCGCCCTGGACCCGGAGACGACCCGCTCGATCCTCCACCTGCTGCGCGACCTGAACCGCCAGCTGGGGCTGACCGTCCTGCTCATCACGCACGAGATGGACGTCGTCAAGACCGTCTGCGACTCGGCCGCGCTCATGGAGAACGGGCAGATCGTCGAGTCCGGCACCGTCACCGAACTGCTCGCCACCCCCGGCTCCGAGCTGGCCGCCGCGCTCTTCCCGGTCAGCGGCGACGCCTCCGGTGACGAGCGCACGGTCATCGACGTCACCTTCCACGGCGACGCCGCGACCCGGCCGGTCATCTCGCAGCTCTCGCGCACGTACAACATCGACATCTCGATCCTCGGCGCCGCGATGGACACCGTCGCGGGCCGGCAGGTCGGCCGGATGCGCATCGAACTCCCCGGACGGTACGAGGACAACGTCGTGCCGATCGGCTTCCTGCGCGAGCAGGGCCTGCAGATCGAGCTCGTCGGAGCAGCGGCCCTGGCGTCCGCGCTGGTGAAGGAAGGTGCCAAGTGACCTGGTCCGAGATGCAGCCGCTGCTGGAGCAGGCGTGTTGGGACACCCTCTACATGGTCGGCTGGTCGACGGTCATCGCCGTCGTCGGCGGTCTGCCGCTGGGCATCCTGCTGGTCCTCACCGACCGGGGCGGCCTGCTGCAGAACACCGTGCTGAACAAGGTCATCGGGCAGGTCGTGAACATCGCCCGCTCGATGCCGTTCATCATCCTCATGGTCGCGCTGATGGGCTTCACCCGGTCGATCACCGGCACCACCATCGGCCGTGAGGCCGCCATCGTGCCGCTCGCGATCGGCGCGATCCCGTTCTTCGCGCGTCTGGTCGAGACGGCTGTCCGCGAAGTGGACGGCGGCCTCGTCGAGGCCGTGCAGTCGATGGGCGGCAACACCTGGACCGTCGTGCGCAAGGTGCTCGTCCCGGAGTCGCTCCCGTCGCTGATCTCCAGCACCACGACGACGATCGTCGCCCTCATCGGCTACTCCGCGATGGCCGGCACCGTCGGCGCGGGCGGCCTCGGAGACATCGCCATCCGCTACGGCTACCAGCGCTTCGAGACCGAACTGATGTGGATCACCGTGGCCGTTCTCGCCGTGGTCATCTCCCTCATCCAGTTCGTCGGCGACTACGCCGCGCGGGGGCTGCACCGGCGCGGCGGCCAGTCGGGCGCCGCGCCGCGGCTCAGGCTGCTGAGGAGCAGGGCCGCGGTGAACTCCGGTTCCCGGGCGACCGCCGACACCGGCACCGAGGCCGACTCCGGCTCCGGTCCCGCGGACGCGGGCACCTCCGCCGACACGCAGGCGGCCGATGTCAGCAAGGTCGCCTGAGACCTCAGGGACCTCAGGGACCTCAGGGACCTCAGGGACCTCAGAGGCACCCGGACCCCGGGGGACCTCCGGGGCCCGGAGACCTCCGCACAGCCACACCACCGCGTACGGCACACCACCCGTACGCGTTCCCACCCACACCCGCAGACGCCCCCGCACACCCTTCGCGGGGTCACCCAGCCCACATGGAAAGGCACTTTTCGTGCGTAACGCCGTAAAGCTCACCACCGCCGTCCTCGCCGCCGGAGCCCTCACCCTGGGCCTCACGGCCTGCGGCTCGGACAAGGACGACGCCTCCGACACGAGCGGGCCGCTGATCGTGGCCGCCAGCCCCGTCCCCCACGCCGAGATCCTGAACTACGTGAAGGACAACCTCGCGAAGGACGCGGGACTCGACCTCCAGGTCAAGGAGTTCACGGACTACGTCCTGCCGAACACCGCGACCGAGGACGGCTCGGTGGGCGCCAACTACTTCCAGAACCAGCCCTACCTCGACGACTTCAACAAGAAGAACGGCACTCACATCGTGCCCGTCGTCACGGTCCACCTGGAGCCGCTCGGCCTCTACTCCAACAAGATCAAGAAGGCCGACGAGCTGAAGAGCGGCGCGACCGTCGCCGTCCCGAACGACACGGTCAACGAGGCGCGGGCGCTCAAGCTCCTCGACGCCAACGGGATCATCACGCTCAAGGACGGCGCGGGCAACGACGCGACCCCCAAGGACATCGCGAAGAACCCGAAGAACCTCAAGTTCAAGGAGCTGGAGGCGGCCCAGACCCCGCGCTCCCTGGACGACGTCGACGCGGCGGTCATCAACGGCAACTACGCCATCGAGTCCGACCTCAAGCCCTCCGAGGACGCCCTCGTGCTGGAGTCCGCCGACGACAACCCGTACGGCAACTTCCTCGCCGTCAAGGAGGGCAACGAGGACGACCCGCGCGTCAAGAAGCTCGCCAAGCTCCTGACCTCCGCCGAGGTCAAGAAGTTCATCGAGGGCAAGTACGCCGGTTCCGTCATCGCGTCCTTCTGACCGACCGCTCCGCACCGCCCGGGTCACCCGGACCACCGAACCACCTGAGGAAGGCGCCGACGATGCGCAAGCCCGTCATCTCCGCGGCCGTCGCCGCACTGGCCCTCGGCCTGACCCTGACCGCCTGCGGCGCGAAGGACGAGGGCTCCGGCGGCGGAGGCGACGGCGCGCTGGTCGTCGGCGCCACCGCGGTCCCGGCCGGCGAGGTCCTGTCGTACATCAAGAAGGACCTCGCCGCGAAGAACGGACTCGATCTGGAGATCAAGGAGTTCACGGACTACGTCCTGCCGAACACCGCGCTCCAGGAGGGCTCGCTCGACGCGAATCTGTACCAGAACGAGCCGTTCCTGGACGATTTCAACAAGTCCAAGGGCACCGACCTCGTCCCGGTCGTGGACGCGTACCTGCCGCCCATGGGCGTGTACTCGAAGAAGGTCCAGGACGTCGCCGACCTCCCCGACGGCGTCACCGTCGCGGTCCCCAGCGACATCACCAACGAGGGGCGCGCCCTGAAACTCCTCGCCTCCGAGGGCGTCATCACGCTGAAGGCGGGGGCCGGTACGACCGCGTCCCCGGGCGACATCGTGAAGAACCCGAAGAACCTGAAGTTCAAGGAACTCGAACCGGCACAGCTGCCGCGCTCCCTGGACGACGTGGCCGCCGCGGTCATCAACAACAACTACGCCCAGGACGCGGGCCTCAGCCCGGCCGACGACGCCGTCCTGCTGGAGTCCGCGAAGAACAACCCGTACGCGAACCTCCTCGCCGTGAAGAAGGGCAACGAGGACGACCCGCGGGTCCGCAAGCTCGCCGAGCTCCTGACCTCCGACGAGGTGCGGAAGTTCATCCAGGACAAGTACAAGGGATCGGTGCTGCCCGTCACTTCCGGGTGACGCCGCACCCCGGCCGTCCCCGGGCCGTTCCCGCTGCGCCACGGTGTCGACTCGTCGACAAGGAGCCGACTCCGTGGTGCAGTTCGGTGCCTGCATGCTGCATGCTGGGCAGTTCAGCAGGCCCGACGGTCCCTGATGGTTACGGAGCGGCGCATGACGAACACCTTCCCCGACATCTCCCTGAACACGGAGCGGTTGGTGCTGCGCCCTCTTGAGGACGAGGACATTCCGGCCTTCACGGAGATGATGAACGACGAACAGGTCGCGGCCTGGACGTCCGTGCCGCAGCCCTTCACCGAGGCCGCCGCCCGCACGTGGATCGACGAGTACGCGCCCACCGAGCGCGCCTCCGGCCGTGGACTCGATCTGGTCGTCGTGGAGTTCCTCACCCAGCGCCTGGTCGGCATCATCCAGCTCGGCAACACGAATTGGCATGTCCGCTCCACGGAGCTGTCGTACATCACCGCCCCCTGGGCCCGCGGCGAGGGCTACGCCTCCGAGGCGGCGCTCGCCACCGCCCAATGGCTGTTCAACGACCAGAAGTTCGAGCGTCTGGAACTGCGCACCGCGGCGGACAACACCGCCTCCCAGCAGGTCGCGCAGAAGATCGGCTGCATCAGCGAGGGCGTCCTGCGGGGCGCCTGCATAGCGCGCACCCGCACCGAGGACGGACGCTGGGAGGACCTGCGCACCGACTTCATCGTGTGGGGCCTGCTTCCCGAGGACATCGAGGGCATCGCCGAGCAACTCGCCGACACCGGTGGCTTCACCTCGTACTCCGACTGGAACTGAACCGCTCCCGCCGACACCCCGACCGGCACCCCCGGACGTCACGAGGTACGCTCACGGGGCTCCGCGCGCCTGCCCGGTGGCCCACCGCCCATCCGACGACCTGCGATGACTCCAGGAGACTGACAACGATGGCCGACCGGGTCACGGTGATCGGCTGTGACGGCTCGCCGCTGACGGACGCGGCGCGCTCGGCCCTCGGCGCCGCGACACTCGTGGCGGGCGCGGCACACCACCTGGCCCTCCCCGAGGTGCCCCCTGCCGCCGAACGCATCCGGCTCGGCAGCGTCGCCCTCGCGGCCCGCCGCATCACCGCCCACCGCGGCACGGCCGTCGTCCTCGCCGACGGGGACCCCGCCTTCTTCGGAGTCGTACGCACCCTGCGCGACCCCGAGTTCGGCCTGGAGGTCGAGGTCGTCCCCGCGGTCTCGTCCGTGGCCGCCGCCTTCGCCCGCGCCGGGATGCCCTGGGACGACGCACAGGTGGTCGTCGCACACCGGCGCACCCTGCGACGCGCGGTGAATGTGTGCCGCGCCCACACCAAGGTCGCCGTCCTCACCTCACCCGGCGCCGGCCCCGCCGAACTCGGACTGCTCCTCGAAGGGGTCCACCGCACCTTCGTCATCTGCGAGGAGCTCGGCACCGAGCGCGAGCGGGTCTCGATCCTCACCTCCGACAAGGTCGCCGACCACACCTGGCGCGACCCGAACGTCGTCATCGTCATGGGCGGCCCGGTCACCTCCTCCGAGGGCGGCGGCTGGATCGCCGGCCGCGACCCGGGCACCGGCCCGCGCGGCTGGGCGCTGCCCGACGAGGTGTACGGCGACGAACTGGGGGAGGGCGAGACCGAAGTGCTGCGCGCGGCGCAACTCGCCCGCCTGGGGCCGCGGATCGGCGACCTCGTCTGGGACATCGGCTCGGGCAGCGGCGCCTTCGCCACCGAGGCCGCGCGCTGCGGCGCCGCCGTCATCGCCGTGGACCGCGACGCGGACGCATGCGCCCGCACGATGGCCACCGCCCGCCGGTTCGGCGTCCAGCTCCAGATCACCCACGGCACCGCCCCGCACGTCCTGGAGAATCTCCCCGAGCCGGACGTCGTCCGCGTCGGGGGCGGCGGCGCCGCGGTGGTCTCCGCCGTCGCCGACCGGCGCCCCGAGCGCATCGTCACGCACGCGTCCACCCGCGACGCCGCCGAACTCATCGGCCGGGACCTGACCGAGCACGGCTACCGGGTCGAGTGCGCCCTCCTGCAGTCCGTCGAGCTGGACACGCGCGCGTGGACGGAGAAGGAGCGGAGTGTGGCGTTCCTGCTCTCGGGGGAGCTGGAACGCCGGCTGTAGTTCGGCTTCAGCGCTCGCCGGGTGCTCTGCGGGGTGCCCCACCGGGGTGGTGAGTTGTCCGCGGGCGCGTCGTGGCTGGGCGCGCCGTTCCCCGCGCCTCTTCGGGGCGCCGGGCGCTGGTCGATCGCTGTCCTGTGATCCTGTTGTCGTACTGCGCGCGGTAGGCTGGCCGATCGTTGTACTGCAATCGGCTTGTCCGGTATTTCGCCGGTCAATGCCCGTGAAACGCACCCATTTTGAGGGGCGTGTGGTACGGCAGAACCGGAGGACGCGCAAAGTGGCGCAGTCCACAGCGGGCCGTGACGGATCACCCTGTCGCGGTGGCGTGCCGACCGCGACAATGCCAGTTAATGGCTTTGTCGACCGGTCGTTCGTGCCGCCCGGCCCGTGTGCTCGTTCTCATGACGGGTGGTCGGTGCGCCGCCCCGGACGAGCAGGTCGTAGGAGCACTAAACCGATGGGCGAGGGGTACGCATGACCGACACCGGCCAGGTCCCGGGCGAGGGACTGCCGGAGAACGCAGGCATGGTGGAGCAGCCGGGCGTCCCCGCCCCCGGTGCGTACACCTACCTCTCCGAGCCCACCGCCGAAGACGAAGACCTGTTGCTGCTGCCGGGCGCCCAGGGTGCGTGGGGCAACGAGGTGGCCCCACCGGTTCCCGTGCCGGTCGTCGAGGCCGTCCACGAGCCCGGTCCGCACGAGACGTCGGGCCGCGACAGCGGTTCGGTCGACCTCAGCGCCGTGCGGATGTCCACCTCCGCGCCGCAGCCGCCCGTCGCCCGTCGCCCGTTGCACCTCGGCCCGCCGACCCCGGACGGCGCCGGCAGCCCGGTGCGTTCGCTCGCCGACCGCGGTCCGGCGGGGGCCCCGGGCACCCCGTTCCCCGTACGGCAGCCCGGTCCGGCCGCGCCCGGTCCCGAGTACCTCGACGCGCCGCGTGACGAGATCGCGTTGCAGGGCGCCTCCCCGTGGGGCGCCCGGGCTCAGGTCCAGGTCGCGCCTCCGGTGGCACAGGTCGCTTCCGGGGGGACGCCTGCAGAAACGGTCTTCCCGGAGGGCGCGGGGGCGTACGCGGGCGCTCCGGTGACCGCCGGAGCCGCGCCGGTCGCGCAGGCGCCCGACCCGCAGACACCCGACGTGCAGACATCCGACGCGCAGACGTCCGACGCGGGGGCCGGGCCGTCGCTCGCCGCGAGCCAGGAGGTGCCCGCTCCGCAGGCGCAGGCGGCAGGCGACCCGCAGGCGCAGACGCAGGACGCTCCGGGTGCCGACGCGCTCCCCGAGGCGGCGCCCGCTCCGGCGGAACCCGCCGAGAGCGTGATGGACCCGGCCCAGGCCGTGGTGGACCCGGCGCCGGCGGGCGCGGATCCGGCCGTGGCCGCCGCGCAGGTTCCGGAGGGCGCGCAGGTTCCCGGACAGGCTCCCGAGGAGGCGTACGTCCCTCCGCAGCCGGAAGCGGTCCAGTCCCCGGCCGCGGATCAGCCCGCCGGCGGCGCGTCGCCCGCCCAGGCCGTCCCGGCGCCGGAAGAGGCCCGGTTCCCGGAGCCGGTCCTGGCGCAGGACTACGCGCAGGCCCCGCAGCTCGCCGACGGTTCGCTGTTCCCGCAGGCTCCGGAAGGGGGCCTCGGCTCCGAGTACGCCCAGGCGCTTCCCGACTTCCCGCACGCCCCCCAGCCCACGCCCTTCCCGGCCGCACCGGCCGCCGTCCACTTCGCCCACCCCTCGGACGAGGAGGCCGGACAGTACACGGCGGAGGCCCCCGTCGCCCCGGCGGCCGACGACGTGGCGCAGCCGGCCGAGTACGCGGCACCGGTCCCGCAGTCGCAGGACACGGCCGCCCCCCTCGCCGAGGCGGGACCGCAGGCCGGATTCCAGGAGCCGCAGTCGCAGTCGCAGCCGGTGGAGGCCGAGCCCGCCGTCGCGGAGGCCGTCCAGATCCAGGACGCCGCCGAGGCCCCGCAGTTCGCCGCGCCTGCCGGGCCCGGGGTGCCCGCGGAGGCCGTGGAGCCCGTGATGGCCGCCGCCCCGAGCGTCGGTGCTCCCGAAACGGCGCAGCCCGACCCCGCCGCGCTCCCCGAGGCATCCGCAACGCCCGCTGAGCAGACCTCCGGCGACGAGTCGCAGGGCGAGGCGGCCCAGTTCCAGGACGGCTTCCAGGCTGCGGCGCCGGAGCAGCCGGTGGGACACCCCGGACAGGCCGCCCCCGCCGACCCGGCGGCCCAGGTCGGACAGTTCGTACCGGTCGAGGGCACGGTCCCGACCACCCCGCACCTGGCCCCCACTCCGCCGCACGGCATGACGGTGGCCCCCCTCCCCGGGGAGTCTGCCGAGCAGACCGCCGAAGAGGCGGCGGCCCCGCCCGCGGCGCCCGTCGAGCAGCTCGCGCCGGAGCCCACGCCGGAGCCCGTGGCCGAACCCGCCCCGGAACCGGCGCTCGCGTCGGCATCCGCCGCAGGGCCCGGCACCGCGCCCGAGGACGAGCAGGACGACGAGCCGATCCTCGTCCTGCCGGCCCCCCGGGAGCCCGCGCCGACCTCCGAGACCGGCACGCTCCCCGTGCCCGAGGCGGCGGACGACAGCCCCGAGCCCGTAGTCGCACAGCAGGCGGAAGACCTGGACACCCGGGCCGCCGATCAGGAAGAGAGCACGGCCGCCGTGGCCCAGACACGTGAGTCCACCGGCCCGGCCGCGCCCGGCTACGACGACGCCGAGCGCGAGGCCGTCCTGCGCGTGATGCGCGAGCGCCGCGACATCCGCAACGGCTTCCGCAGCGACCCCATCCCGCACGACGTGCTGCTCCGCGTCCTGGAGGCGGCCCACACGGCGCCCTCCGTCGGCCACTCGCAGCCCTGGGACTTCGTCGTCATCCGCTCCGCCGAGACCCGGCGTTCGATGCACGAACTGGCCGCGCGCCAGCGGGAGGCGTACGCCAAGTCGCTTCCCAAGGGCCGCGCGAAGCAGTTCAAGGAACTGAAGATCGAGGCCATCCTCGACACCCCGGTGAACATCGTCGTCACCGCCGACCCGACCCGGGGCGGCCGGCACACGCTGGGCCGCCACACCCAGCCGCAGATGGCCCCGTACTCCTCGGCGCTCGCCGTCGAGAACCTGTGGCTCGCGGCCCGTGCCGAGGGTCTGGGCGTGGGCTGGGTCAGCTTCTTCGACGAGCGCGAGATGGTCCGCGGCCTCGGCCTGCCCGAGCACCTTGAGGTCGTCGCCTACCTCTGCGTCGGATACGTCGACGAGTTCCCGGACGAGCCCGAACTGATGCAGTCGGGCTGGTCCAAGCGCCGCCCGCTGTCCTGGGTGGTCCACGAGGAGACGTACGGCCGCCGCGCCCTGCCCGGGGAGGAGCCGCACGACCTGCTCGCCGAGACCATCACCAACATCCGGCCGCTGGACGCCAAGGCGCTCGGCGAGGCCTGGGAGCGCCAGAAGCGCATGACCAAGCCGGCCGGGGCCCTCGGCATGCTGGAGATCATCTCCGCGCAGCTCTCCGGGCTCTCCCGGATGTGCCCGCCGCCCATCCCGGAACCGGCGGCCGTCGCGATCTTCGCGGGCGACCACGGCGTACACGCCCAGGGCGTCACCCCGTGGCCGCAGGAGGTCACGGGCCAGATGGTGGCCAACATCCTCGGCGGCGGCGCGGTCTGCAACGCCTTCGCGGCCCAGGTCGGCGCCGAGGTCTGCGTCGTCGACGTGGGCGTGGCCTCCGACCTGCCCGCGACGCCCGGCCTGCTGCCGCGCAAGGTCCGGGCGGGCACGGCCGACATGACGACCGGTCCCGCGCTGACCCGCGAGGAGGTCAGGTCGGCCATCGAGGTGGGCATCGAGACCGCCCGCGACCTGGTGGCCGCCGGGAACAAGGCGCTGATCACGGGGGAGATGGGCATCGCCAACACCACGGCGTCCGCCGCCCTGATCTCCGTCTACACCGGCAGCGACCCGGCCGAGGTCACCGGCCGCGGCACCGGCATCAACGACGAGACCCTGGCCCGCAAGACCGAGGTCGTCCGCCGCGCCCTGGAACTCCATCAGCCGGACCCGGCCGACCCGATCGGCGTCCTGGCGGCCATCGGCGGTCTGGAGCACGCCGCGATGGTGGGCCTCCTCCTCGGCGGCGCGTCCCTGCGTACGCCGGTGATCCTGGACGGTGTCAGCGCCGGTGCCGCCGCACTGGTGGCCCGCGCGATCGCCCCCGAGGTGCTCGCGGCCTGCATCGCCGGCCACCGCAGCGCCGAACCCGGCCACGTGGCCGCCCTGAACAAGCTGGGCCTGCGCCCCCTGGTGGACCTCGACCTCCGCCTCGGCGAGGGCACAGGCGCCCTCCTGGCCCTCCCGGTGGTCCAGAGCGCGGCCAGGGCGATGCACGAGGTGGCGACGTTCGACTCGGCGGGCGTCACGGAGAAGTAGGCCGTCGGTGGTTGTGGGCAGGCGTTCCGCAGGGCGGAACGGGTGGGCACAACCACCGACCCA
>NZ_JBHWZP010000173.1:0-19901 GCF_042728395.1 Streptomyces sp. NPDC060205 | reverse complement strand
CTTTTGGCTTTGAGCCGCACACGGAACGCGGCGCCCAGCCCTGTTCCTTCAGGGGCGCGGGGAACTGCGCGACCAGCCACGACGGCGCCGCACCCGACGACGAACCCTCAGCCACCCCAAGCGGCGCGCCCCACCTGCCAAAGCACCTTCCGCCGTCGCCACCCCGTGACCCGGTCCACGTACAACCCACCGTCAAGGTGATCGCACTCATGCTGAAGGCACCGAGCGAACCACCCACTCCCATGCACCCGCACAGGCGTCCCGTCGACGGACACCCCCTCCACCACCGCATGGTCGAACCGCTCGGTACCCGCCTCAAGCCCCGGCAGCGACAGACACCCCTCGGGCCCCCGCAGCACCACCCCGTCCGCCTCGACGAGCCGCGGGTTCACCACATGCCCCACATGCCGCACGTCGTCGTCATCGGGACAGTCGTACACGAAGACCCGCAACGACTCCCCGACCTGGTTGGCGGCCAGCCCGACCCCCTCCGCCGCGTACATCGTCGCGAACATGTCCTCGACGAGCCGGGCGAGTTGAGGACCGAACTCCTCAACTTCTTCACACCGTGTGTGCAACACGGGGTCGCCGAGCAAAGACAGGGGAAGGACGCGCCCTCGGGCGCCGGGGATCGAGCCGTGTCGCATGGCGGCAAGGGTACGGTCCTCACTGTCGCGCGGGCTTCGGAGTGGTGCCGCGGTTCGGGCCTGGGAGTGGATCTCGATAGGCTGAGGGCCAGACGTTGCCGGGGGCAGTGCGCGGCGCCGTACGCAAGGAGGATCGGGAACTGATGGCAGGCAACTCGGACCCGCTGTCGCCGCGGGCCAAGCTCGCCGTGACAGCGGGCAAAGCGGTCGCGGCGGCATCACGTGCCGCAGGCCGCGGCAGCGGATCGGTGATCGGCGGCCGGGTCGCGCTCAAACTCGACCCCGACCTGCTGGCCAGGCTCGCTCAGCACCTGGATGTCATCCTGGTGTCGGCGACGAACGGCAAGACCACCACGACGCGGCTGATCGCCGAGGCATTGCGGGCTGCGGGCCCCGTCGTCTCGAACGCGCTGGGCGCGAACATGCCCGCGGGCATCACCTCGGCGCTGGCGGGCGGTTCCGACTCACGGTTCGCCGTCATCGAGGTCGACGAGAAGTATCTGTCCGGGGTGGCGCGGGACACGGATCCCAAGTGCATCGCCCTGCTCAACCTCTCGCGCGACCAGCTCGACCGCGCGGCCGAGACCCGCATGATGGCCGAGCACTGGCGTGAGGGCCTGGCCGGCTCCAAGGCGGTCGTGGTCGCCAACGCGGACGACCCGCTGGTCGTCTGGGCCGCGTCCTCCTCGCCGAACGTGGTGTGGGTGGCCGCCGGCCAGATGTGGAAGGACGACGCCTGGTCCTGCCCGTCGTGCGGCGGTGTGATGCAGCGCCCCGGCGACGACTGGTTCTGCGGCGACTGCGGTTTCCGCCGTCCCACGCCCAGCTGGGCGCTGTCCGGGGACCACGTCCTGGACCCGCACGGTTCGGCCTGGCCGATCCACCTGCAGCTGCCGGGCCGCGCCAACAAGGCGAACGCCGCCTCGTCGGCCGCCGTCGCCGCCGTCTTCGGCGTACCGCCGCAGGTCGCCCTGGAACGCATGTACCAGGTGCAGGCCGTGGCCGGACGCTACGACGTCGTGCAGTTCATGCAGCGCGACCTGCGCCTGCTGCTCGCCAAGAACCCGGCGGGCTGGCTGGAGACGTTCTCCCTGATCGACCCGCCGCCGACCCCGGTGATCCTTTCGGTGAACGCGCGCGGCGCCGACGGCACCGACACCTCCTGGCTGTGGGACGTCGACTACACCCGGCTCACCGGTCACCCGATCTTCGTGCTGGGCGACCGCAAGCTGGACCTCGCCGTTCGTCTGGAGGTCGCGAACCAGCAGTTCCAGGTCTGCGAGAACCTCGACCAGGCCGTGCAGCAGGCGCCGCCCGGCCGTATCGAGGTCATCGCGAACTACACCGCTTTCCAGGACCTGAGGCGTCGTGTCGGCAACTGAACCCCGGAGGACGAAGAGAATGAGTGACAACAGCCTTCGGCTGGTGTGGATCTATCCGGACCTGCTGAGCACGTACGGCGACCAGGGCAACGCGCTCGTGGTCGAGCGCCGTGCCCGCCAGCGCGGTCTGGACGTGGCCCGTCTCGACGTGCGCAGCGACCAGCCGATCCCGACCTCCGGTGACATCTACCTCATCGGTGGCGGCGAGGACCGGCCGCAGCGGCTCGCGGCCGAGCGGCTGCGCCGCGACGGCGGTCTGCACCGCGCGGTCGGCAACGGCGCGATCGTGTTCTCGGTGTGCGCGGGCTACCAGATCCTCGGCCACGAGTTCATCAACGACCTGGGCCAGCGCGAGCCGGGCCTCGGTCTGCTCGACGTGCACTCCACCCGCGGCGAGGGCGAGCGGTGCGTCGGTGACGTACTGGGCGACATCGACGCGCGCCTCGGTCTGCCACCGCTGACCGGCTTCGAGAACCACCAGGGCATCACGCACCTGGGCCCCACCGCCCGCCCCTTCGCGAACGTGCGCCTGGGCAAGGGCAACGGAACGGGCGACGGCACGGAGGGCGCGTACAACGACACGGTCTTCGGGACGTACATGCACGGGCCCGTGCTGGCCCGTAACCCGCTGATCGCGGATCTGCTGCTCAAGCTGGCGCTCGATGTGAACGCGCTGCCGCCGATCGACGACCGGTGGTACGAGGCACTGCGGAACGAGCGCATCTCGGCTGCTCAGCAGCCTGCCTGAGCCCGCCGGGACAGCCCATCCGCAGACGTGCCCGCACAGGTGAGCGGGCACGTCCAGCAGGCGGACGCACAGTGCGGAGCCGCCCCCTGCCGCCGGTAGGGTGGCGGCGTCCTGCCGGACAGCGTGGTCCGGTTCCCGGTCCACGTTGAGAAGGTATTCCGGACTATGCGCATTGGTGTCCTCACGTCCGGTGGCGACTGCCCCGGTCTGAACGCCGTCATCCGGTCCGTCGTACACCGCGCCGTCGTCGACCACGGCGACGAGGTCATCGGCTTCCGGGACGGCTGGAAGGGCCTGCTGGAAGGCGACTACCTCAAGCTCGACCTCGACGCGGTGAGCGGCATCCTGGCTCGCGGCGGCACGATCCTCGGTTCCTCCCGGGTCCAGCCCGCGCATCTGCGCGACGGTGTGGAGCGGGCCAGGGGCCATGTCGAGGAGCTGGGACTCGACGCGATCATCCCGATCGGCGGCGAGGGCACGCTCAAGGCCGCCCGCCTGCTGTCGGACAGCGGTCTGCCGATCGTCGGCGTGCCGAAGACCATCGACAACGACATCGCCGTCACGGACGTCACCTTCGGCTTCGACACGGCCGTGGGGGTCGCGACCGAGGCCCTGGACCGGCTGAAGACCACCGCCGAGTCCCATCAGCGCGTCCTGATCGTCGAGGTCATGGGCCGCAACACCGGCTGGATCGCGCTGCACTCCGGCATGGCCGCGGGCGCCCACGCGATCGTCGTGCCGGAACGGCCCTTCGACATCGCGGAGTTGGCGGCGAAGGTCGGGGAACGCTTCTCCGCGGGCAAGAAGTTCGCCATCGTCGTCGCCGCGGAGGGCGCGAAGCCCCGCGAGGGCACGATGACGTACGACGAGGGCCGCAAGGACGTCTACGGGCACGAGCGGTTCGCGGGCATCGCCCGGCAGCTCTCCATCGAGCTGGAGGAGCGCCTCGGCAAGGAGGCCCGGCCGGTGATCCTCGGGCACGTCCAGCGCGGCGGGACGCCGACCGCGTACGACCGGGTGCTCGCCACCCGGTTCGGGTGGCATGCGGTGGAGGCCGTGCACCGGGGTGAGTTCGGGCACATGACCGCTCTGCGCGGGACCGACATCGTGATGGTGTCGCTCGCGGAGGCGGTCGAGACGCTGAAGACCGTGCCGGATTCGCGGTACGCGGAAGCGGAGACCGTGCTCTGACGTTCGGCCGGGAGAGCTGCGGGGCCGCGGGGCCGCGGGGAATTCGTAGGCTGCGGGTTCGTCGTGGCTGAGCGCGCCCACGCGGCGGAGCCGCAAATCGATACAGCCCCGCGCCCCTGAAAACGAACCCGCCCCCGGTCGCAGGCCCGACCGGGGGCGGTTCTAGTCTGTGGGGGACAGACAGCGCGCAACCCGTACGAAACAGGAGCCGGCGGATGGATCACAGCGGACACGGCACGTCCATGGATCTGCCGCCGTTCACGCTGGGGCGGGGGCTCGAATGGTCCCCGGACCCGTTCTTCCTCGTCGCCTGCCTCGTGGGGCTCGCGCTGTACGGGTGGGGTGTGGCACGGCTGGTGCGGCGCGGTGACGCGTGGCCGGTCGGGCGGACCGTGGCGTTCACCGCCGGTGTCCTGACCGTCGTGCTCGTCCTGTGCACCGGGCTGAACGACTACGGCATGGTCATGTTCAGCGTGCACATGGTGCAGCACATGGTGATCAGCATGCTGTCGCCGATCCTGATCCTGCTCGGCGCGCCGATCACCCTCGCGCTGCGCGCGCTGCCGACCGCGGGACGCGGCCGCAAGGGGCCGCGCGAGCTGCTCCTGATGCTGCTGCACAGCAGGTTCATGCGGATCGTCACGCATCCCGCGTTCACGATCCCGCTCTTCATCGCCAGCCTGTACGCGCTCTACTTCTCGCCGATCTTCGACTTCCTGATGGACTCGAAGACCGGGCACATCGCGATGATGTGCCACTTCCTCGCCGTCGGTCTGGTGTTCTTCTGGCCGATCATGGGCGTCGACCCCGGCCCGCACCGGCCCGGATATCTGATGCGGATGCTGGAGCTGTTCGCCGGGATGCCGTTCCACGCGTTCTTCGGCATCGCGTTGATGATGGCGTCCGAGCCGATGGTCGAGACGTACAAGAACCCGGCGGCGTCGCTGGGCATCGACGCGCTCTCCGACCAGACCGCGGCGGGCGGCATCGCCTGGGCGTTCAGCGAGATCCCGTCCGTGCTCGTGCTGCTGGCCCTGCTCTTCCAGTGGTACCGCTCCGAGCAGCGGCAGGCGCGGCGTTCGGACCGGGCCGCGGACCGTGACGGCGACAAGGAGCTTGAGGCGTACAACGCCTATCTGGCCTCACTCGACGCACGCGGTCACTGATTTTCTTTTCACCTCTTTCTGCCTTTCGACCACTTCGCGCACTCTGCCACATTCCCTTGACTGAAAGGCTTTTCCATTCAGTAGCATGGCGCGTGACGCCCTGATTCCGTTCTGCAGGGTTCGGGGGAACCGCCGCCGGGGGGAGCGGTCATGACAATTCACGCATGCGTGCTGAGGACCGGGAAAACAGTGGTCCGAAGGCTCGCCGTGCTCCTGGCCGCCGTGCTGATCCTCAGCGGATGCAGCGAACAGCGTCTGTTCGCGGTACGGGCGGTAGCAGCCGGAATACCGTCACTCGCACCTTTTTTCGAAGAGGACGGATCGCTGGGGAAGGACCGCAAGGGACTCGCGCCGCAGGAAGCCCACAGCGGGCTGCAGCAGGGCAACACCCCTGGTCTGTACGGGGGCACTCGCGACCAGCAGATCTGTGACATCGAGCGGCTCAAGGATTTCCTCACCGATCCGGAGAATCGACAGAAAGCCCGGGAATGGGCGCGGATCGTGGGTATTACGCCTGATCGGATCGAGGAGTACCTCGACGACCTCACACCGGTCCTGCTGCGTCACGACACCCTCGTGAAGAACCACGACTACAAGAAAGGCAAGGCGGTCCCCTACGACTCGCTGCTTGAGGCGGGGGTCGCTGTTCTGGTGAACGACCAGGGACTTCCCGCCGTGAAGTGCTCCTGCGGAAATCCGCTGAAGGCCTTCGACAAGGATCCCGAGAAGATCTCGGTCACGTTCGAGGACGGCAACAAGAAGTGGGCGGGCTACGAGAAGTCCGAGGTGGTGACCGTCAAACCCTCGCCGCAGCCGCTGAAGCGGATCGCCCTCCTCGATGTGGACGACCCCGGCACGGCCATCGAGCGGCCCGTCGGCACCACGGGTGAGCAGGACAGCACGTTCGACGCGACGAAGCGGCACGAGGTGCCCGCCATGACGGGGATGACCTTCGACCGGGCCGGGCAGGAGCTGGCCCGGCTGGGCCTGGCCGTGGCGTACGACGGCGACGAACTCCCGCCGGGTGACGCGGCGGTGACCGGCTCGACGCCCGGGGCCGGGACACCGCTGGCGTTCGGGGAGGCCGTGGCCTTGAGCGTGGACACGGACTCCGGCGGGACGTCCGGCCCGGTGTCACCGACCGAGTCGGACGAGCCGAAGTCACCGTCGGACACGTCGACCTCGCCGTCGGACAGGGACACCGGGTCGGCCCCGGGCAAGGGGAAGCCGTCGGACAAGGAGTCCGAGCCCGGTGGCGGGACGTCGTCGGGCTCGGGTTCGGGTTCGGGTTCGGGTTCGACGTCGCCCGGTGGCGGGACGTCGTCCTCGCCCGCCGGCGGGTCGCCCACCGTGACCGAGTCCACGCCGGTCGAGGAGCCCTCGCCGTCCACGACCTCGTCGACCTCAGCCCCGACCGCGACGGCCACGGCCACGGCCACGGCAACCAGTACGCCGCCCACGGCCGATCCCACGTCCGCGGACCCTCCGTCCACCGGCCCCGGCCCCACCTCGGTGGAACCCACGCTCAGTGAGACGGCGAGCGAGCCGGTGTCGGGCGGACCCGCGCCGTCCGGCGGGTCGAACACCGGCGGGTCGGGCACCGGCGAGGCGGCCCCGGGGCCCGGCGCGGGCCCATCAGGAGCAGAACCCCGGGAGTGACCGGATGGCATCAGGATCACCGCAGTCGGGAGTCGGCCGGGTCATCGCCGGCCGCTACCTCCTGCTGAACCAGCTGGGCAGCGGCGGCATGGGCCATGTCTGGCTCGCGTACGACCAGCGGCTGGCCTGCGAGGTCGCTCTCAAGGAGATCGTGTTCCGCGACCCGGGCGAGGCGGACCACGACCGCTCGGCCCGGGTGGCCCGGGCCCGCGCCGAGGCCCGGCACGCGGCGGGGCTGCGCGGCCACCCGCACGTCGTGACCGTGCACGACGTCCTGGAGCACGAGGGCCTGCCCTGGATCGTGATGGAGTACGTGGCCGGGGCGCTGGACCTGAGCGCCCTGGTCGCCCGGCGCGGGGCCGTGGCCCCCGCCGAGTGCGCCCGCATCGGGCTCGCCGTGCTGGACGCGCTGACGGCCGGGCACGAGCGCGGGGTCATGCACCGGGACGTGAAACCCGCCAACATCCTCCTGGCCCCGGACCGGACGGGATCGCCGTACGCCCGCGTCCTGCTCACCGACTACGGCATCTCCGTGCAGCCCGACGGCGACGAGACCCGGTGGACGCTGACCTCCGCGCTGGTGGGCACCGCCGGGTATCTGGCCCCTGAGCGGGCCCAGGGCGGGCCGCCCACCGCGGCGGCGGACCTGTTCTCGCTGGGGTGCACGCTCTACTACGCCGTCGAGGGGTACGGGCCCTTCGACCGTGAGTCGGGTCTCGCGGCGCTGACCGCCGTCGTCCTGGAGGAGCCGCGGCCCGTGCTGCACGCGGGCGCCCTGGAGCCGCTGCTGTCGGCCATGCTCACCAAGGACCCGGTCCGCCGGATCACCGCCGCGGAGACCGAGGCGGCGCTGTCCGCGATCCTGACTCCGCAGCCGCATCCCCGCACCCAGCTCGACCCCGGCTCGGAGCCTCCGTGGGCGAACGGGATCACCCATACGGCCGCACCCCGCACTCCCCCGGCACCCGAGCCCCCGCAGAGCCACGGGGGCGGCCCGCAGTGGTACGCGCCGTCCGGCGCACAGCAGTCGTCCTCGCTGCCTCCCCGCCAGGAGGTCCCCCACGCCTGGCCCTCGGGGCAGGCTCCGGGCCCGTGGTCCGGCGGGCAGGGCTTCGGTCCTCCCCCGGCGGCCCCCGGGCGCCGCCGCCGGCCACGCAACCGCGCCCGGACGGCCGTCCTGGCGACCGCGCTGGGGCTGGCCCTCGCGGGCGGCGGGGCGTGGTACGCCATGGCGAACCTGCCGGGGGACGGTCACGCCAAGCCGTACGGGGACGCGATCGGACTGTCGAAGCCGCTCGTCGACGGGAACTGCGTCGCGACGCAGTGGGCCGGTACCCCCTTCGTCGGGGACCCGCAGCTCCGGGTCGTGAAATGCCTCAGCGAGGAGACGTACGGGCAGGTGATGGCCGTGTTCGAGGCGGCGTCCGCGCAGGACGCCCGCTCGGCCGGCGCCACCCGGTGCGAGCAGCGCACCGAGGAGACCCGCAAGAAGCTCGCGGACGTCCGCTCGTACGCGGCCGTGCCGACCTCCGAGGGCTTCGAGACCGCCGATCACCGCGTGGCCTGTCTGGTGCTCGACGCGCGCGGCAAGCCGCTGTTCGGGCCGATCGGGAACCGCCGCCCCACCGGGATGCGGTTCCGCGACACGGCCACCATGCAGAAGCGGGACTGCCTGAACCGCGTCAACGACAACATCGCCAAACTCGTCTCGTGCCGGGGCCCGCACGAGGAGCAGGTGCTCGATTTCCACCGGATGAGCCCGGACACGACCCTCCCCCAGGCCAAGCGGCGGGCGACCGCCGCCTGCCAGGAGGAGGTTCCGCCCAACGACTACGGCTACGACCCGAACGTCTATACGGGCTCGTCCTGGGTGGGCAACAGCGCCTGGTCCTCCGGCACTCATTTCGTCGTCTGTACTGCAATTCGCAGGGACGGGGGCACCATGGAGGAGGACGAACCATGAGGAGGGTGTTGCGATGCCCGGTTCCACGAAGACCATGGGAGTGCTCACCGTCGGCGGCCTGGTGATGGTCACGGCCTACACGGTGGCGCTCGGCAGCAGCGGCTGGCTGTGGTTCGGCTGGGTGGTGCTCGGTCTGATCACCCTGGCGATGGTGGCCTCCCGGCCCACCTGAGGCACCGCGCGACCGGTTCCCCGGGAGGCGCCGCGGCTCCTGCCCGGGGGATTCGTCCGTACGGGATCCGGCCGCACGGGATCCGGCCGCACGGGATCCGGCCGCACGGGATCCGGCCGTGCGGGATCCGGCCGTGCGGGGTCCGGCCGTGCGGGATCCGGCCGGCAGCGGCTCATTCGCGGGTCAGGCGCCCCGCCGAGTGCACGCCCGGCTGGTACTTCGGCAACCGGGCGGTGATCTTCATGCCCGCGCCCGGAGCGGTCTCGATGACCAGGCCGTAGTCGTCCCCGTAGACCTGACGCAGCCGGTCGTCGACGTTCGACAGACCGATGCCGTCCGACGGGTCGGTCTCCCCTGCCAGGATGCGGCGCAGCCGCCCGGGGTCCATGCCCGGGCCGTCGTCCTCGATGACGACGAGCGCCTCGGCGCCGGCGTCCTGCGCGGTGATGCTGATACGGCTCTTGTCGACCTTGACCGTGCCGCCTTCCAGACCGTGCTTCACGGCGTTCTCGACGAGCGGCTGCAGACAGAGGAAGGGCAGGGTCACCGGCAGCACCTCGGGCGCGATCTGCAGGGTCACCGAGAGGCGGTCGCCGAAGCGGGCCCGTACCAGTGCCAAGTAGTGGTCGATGGCGTGCAGTTCGTCGGCGAGGGTGGTGAAGTCGCCGTGCCTGCGGAACGAGTAGCGGGTGAAGTCGGCGAATTCGAGGAGCAGTTCGCGGGCCCGCTCGGGGTCGGTGCGGACGAACGAGGCGATCACCGCGAGTGAGTTGAAGATGAAGTGCGGGGATATCTGGGCCCGCAGCGCCTTGATCTCGGCCTCGATCAGCCGGGTACGGGACTGGTCGAGGTCGGCCAGTTCCAGCTGGACCGACACCCAGCGGGCGACCTCCCCGGTGGCCCGTACGAGCACGGCGGACTCGCGGGGCGCGCAGGCCACGAGTGCCCCGTACACCCGGTCGTCGACGGTGAGGGGGGCGACGACGGCCCAGCGCAGCGGGCAGTAGGGCTCGTCGCAGACGAGGCGGAAGGCCTCCCCGCGGCCGGTCTCCAGGGGGCCGCCGATCCGTTCCATGATCTGTTCCCGGTGGTGCTCGCCGGCGCCCTCCCAGGCCAGCACGGTCTCCTGGTCGGTGAGGCAGAGCGCGTCGGTGCCGAGCAGGGTGCGCAGCCGCCGCGCGGACTTGCGGGCCGTCTCTCCGGTCAAGCCCGCGCGCAGCGGGGGCGCGGCGAGCGACGCGGTGTGCAGGGTCTCGAAGGTGGCGTGCTCGACGGGGGTGCCGAGGCCGCCGGGGCTCGGCGAGTGCGCGGTGCGCCGGCCGAACCAGAACCCGGCCGCCAGCAGCGGCAGCACGGCCACACAGAGACCCGCCAGAAATCCGCTCACGCCTTGATCTCCTTGATCTCCGTGCTCCCCCTGGCCTCCGTGCTGCCCTTGGCCTCCGTGCTCCCCTTGGTCTCCGTGCGCACCTGTCCCCCGGCGAGTTCCTCCGGCAGATGGAAGCGGGCGAGGATGGCCGCCGTCCCGGCCGGGACACGGCGGGGCGTCGCCAGTGACACCAGCACCATGGTGAGGAAGCCCAGCGGCACCGACCACAGCGCGGGCCAGGCGAGGAGCGCGTGCAGTGAGCCCGTCCCGGGGAAGCCGGCCATGGTGGCCGCGACCGCGAGAAGTGCCGAGCCGCCGCCGACGAGCATCCCGGCCGCCGCGCCGGGCGGGGTGAGCCGGTGCCACCAGATGCCGAGGACGAGCAGCGGGCAGAACGACGAGGCGGACACCGCGAAGGCGAGCCCGACGGCATCGGCGACGGGCAGGCCGCCCACGAGCATGCTCGCCGCGAGCGGCACGATCATGGACAGGACCGTGCCGAGCCGGAAGTGCCGTACGCCGCGGGAGGGCAGCACGTCCTGGGTGAGCACGCCCGCCACCGCCATGGTCAGGCCCGACGCGGTGGACAGGAACGCGGCGAAGGCCCCGCCCGCCACCAGTGCGCCGAGCAGGTCCCCGCCGAGCCCGCCGACGACCCGGTCGGGCAGCAGCAGCACGGCGGCGTCCGCGTCCCCGGTCAGGGTCAGCTCGGGGGCGTACAGGCGGCCCAGGGCGCCGTAGAGGGGCGGCAGCAGGTAGAAGAAGCCGATCAGGCCGAGCACGGCGACGGTCGTGCGGCGGGCGGCCACGCCGTGCGGGCTGGTGTAGAAGCGCACGACGACGTGCGGCAGCCCCATGGTGCCGAGGAAGGTGGCGAGGATCAGCCCGTACGTGGCGTACAGCGGCCGTTCCTCGCGGCCCGCGGCGAGCGAGGTGGACATGCCGCCGTTGTCGCCGCGGTCGGCGACGGGCACGGGGTCGCCCTTGCTGAAGGACAGGCGGGTGCCCCGCTCGATGCGGTGGACGCCCGCGGGCAGCCTGACCTGCCGGTCCTCGTAGCGCACGCCGTCGACCGTGCCGTCCGCGGTGACGGTCAGCGGCCCGTCGAGCTTCAGGTCGAGTCCGGCGTCGACGCGTACGACCCGGTGCTCGCGGAACGTGGCCGGTTCGTCGAAGGCGTGGCGCGGCCCGCCGTCGTCCTGCCAGGCGAGGACGAGGAAGAGTGCGGGGACGAGCAGGGCGGTGAGCTTGAGCCAGTACTGGAAGGCCTGGACGAAGGTGATGCTGCGCATCCCGCCCGCGGCGACGGTCGCCACCACGACGACCGCGACGATGACACCGCCGAGGGACTTGGACGCCCCCGTGAGCACGTTCAGGGTCAGCCCCGCGCCCTGGAGCTGGGGCAGGAGGTACAGCCAGCCGACCCCGACGACGAAGGCTCCGGCCAGCCGCCGCATGCCCTGCGAGGCGAGCCGCGCCTCCGCGAAGTCCGGCAGGGTGTACGCGCCGGAGCGGCGCAGCGGGGCCGCGACGAAGATCAGCAGGACGAGATAGCCGGCGGTGTAGCCGACCGGGTACCAGAGCATGTCCGGGCCCTGGACGAGGACGAGGCCCGCGATGCCGAGGAAGGAGGCGGCGGAGAGGTACTCGCCGCTGATGGCCGCCGCATTCAGGCGGGGGCCGACCGTGCGGGAGGCCACGTAGAAGTCGGAGGTGGTGCGGGAGATGCGCAGGCCGAAGGCGCCGACGAAGACGGTCGCGACGACCACGAGGGCGACCGCCGGAACGGCGTAGTTCTCGTTCACGTGCTCAGCGGTCCTCCACGAGGCGGACGAAGTCCTTCTCGTTGCGGTCGGCGCGGCGCACGTACCAGCGGGCGAGCAGCACCAGCGGCGGGTAGACACAGAAGCCGAGCACGAGCCATTCGAGGCTCGAACTGTCCCCCAGCACGGTGAAGACCAGAGGCAGCGGGCCCACGAAGAGGATGAGTACGGCGAAGACGGTGAGCGCGGCCCGCAGCTGGCTGCGCATCAGGGAGCGGACGTAGGTGTGGCCGAGGGTGGTCTGCTCGTCGATCTCGGTCCGCGGCCGGGAGCGGCTCAGCGGGCGCGTACGACGCGGCGGGCCGGTGACGACGACCCGGCGGTCGGTGGGGACATGCCGGTCGGTGGGGTCGTGGGGCACCTGCGCCTCCTCAGCTCGCGGTCCGGCGCATCAGCAGGTCCCGCAGTTCCCGTGCGTGGCGGCGGCTGACCTGGAGTTCGACCGACTCGACCAGGACGCTCACCGTACCCGCGTCCAGGCGGAGTTCGCTGATGTGACCGAGAGCGACGAGATGACGGCGGTGGATACGGACGAACCCGCGCGAGCGCCAGCGCTCCTCCAGGGTCGACAGGGGGATGCGGACGAGGTGGCTGCCCTGGCCGGTGTGCAGCCGCGCGTAGTCGCCGTGGGCCTCGACATGGGTGATGTCCTCGACGGCGACGAACCGGGTGACCCCGCCCAGCTCGACGGATATGTGGTCGGGGTCGGGCTCGTGCACGGGGATCAGCGGGGCCGCGTCCATCTGCTCGACGGCCCGGCGCACGGCCTCGGCGAGGCGCTCCCTGCGAACCGGCTTCAGGACGTAGTCGACGGCCTTGAGGTCGAAGGCCTGGACGGCGAACCCCTCGTGGGCGGTGACGAACACGACGAGCGGCGGCTTGGCAAACCCGGCGAGCAGCCGTGCCATGTCCAGTCCGTCAAGGCCCGGCATGTGGATGTCGAGGAAGACGACGTCGATGCCCTCGGCTCCGTCCGGGCCGCTGTCCAGGGCCCGGTTGATGCGCCGCAGCGCCGCCGTGGCGTCGCTCGCGCCCTCGACGCTGCTCACCCGTGGATCGGCGTCCAGCAGATAGAGCAGCTCTTCGAGGGAGGGCGGTTCGTCGTCGACGGCGAGGGCGCGCAGCATGAACCCGGAGTGTAGGAGCAATCCGCGCGCCTGCACATGCGGTGGGCAAGGTCGTCGGCGCGGGAACCTCGCCGGATCGCCGCTGCGTCGTCGCCGCATCGCCGGCGCATCGCCGCTGGATACAGTGCCCGCATGAGACCCGTGTCCGCGCCCTTCGACGATCTCGACCGGAAGATCGTCACGGCTCTGATGGCGAACGCCCGCACGAGTTTCGCCGAGATCGGCGCGGCGATCGGGCTGTCCGCCACCGCGGTCAAGCGCCGCGCCGACCGGTTGCGCGAGACAGGCGTGATCACGGGCTTCACGGCGACGGTGAAACCGGCCGCGCTGGGGTGGCGTACCGAGGCGTACGTGGAGGTGTACTGCGAGGGCGCGGCGCCGCCGCGGCGGCTCGCGGAAGTGGTGCGCAACCATCCGGAGATCACGGCCGCGATGACGGTGACCGGCGGGGCGGACGCGCTGCTGCATGTACGGGCCCGGGACGTGGAGCACTTCGAGGAGGTGCTTGAGCGGATCCGGGTGGAGCCGTTCATCCGCAAGACCGTCAGCTTCATGGTGCTGTCGCATCTGCTGCCGGAGAGCCCCGAAGCGGGGGCGAACCAGCCGGCTCCGGAGGCCTGAACCCGGCGTTCCTTCACCCGTTCGGGTCAATCGCGCACTGATCGTGCGTCGAACGGCTCCAAGACGCAGCATTTCTGCGGCGGTGCGCAATTCTCGATTCTTGTCGCGCCGCTGCCCCGCTTTCTACCGTTGAGGCATCCCACCCGACACCTCAGGAAAGCGGAGGAACCCCTCTGTGCCCATGAGTCGTGTGCCGCGCCCCAGACGGTTCCTGGTCTGCGAACCCAGACACTTCGCCGTGCAGTACGCCATCAATCCCTGGATGCACGAGGACACGCAGGTCGACGTCGAGCTGGCCCGGGGCCAGTGGGCGGAGCTGATCTCCGCCTACCGCGCCCACGGCCACACCGTCGACAGCGTGGAGCCGGTCGCCGGGCTGCCGGACATGGTCTTCGCCGCGAACTCGGCGCTCGTCGTCGCGGGCCGGGTCTTCGGCTCGCTCTTCCACGCGCCGCAGCGCCGCCCGGAGTCGAGCGCGTACGAGACGTGGTTCAAGAGCGCGGGCTTCGACGTCCGCCGGCCCGAGTCGGTGTGCGAGGGCGAGGGCGACCTGGTGTTCGCAGGCCGCCATCTGCTGGCCGGCACAGGGTTCCGTACGGCACGCTCCGCCCATCACGAGGTGCAGGAGTACTTCGGCGTCCCCACCGTCAGCCTCACGCTGGTCGACCCCCGCTTCTACCACCTCGACACCGCGCTGTTCGTGCTCGACGACGGCCCGGAGGCGAACATCGCGTACTACCCCGAGGCGTTCTCGGCGGGCAGCCGTGAAGTACTCCGTCTGCTCTTCCCGGACGCGGTGGTCGCCACCCGCGAGGACGCGATGGTGTTCGGGCTGAACTCCGTCTCGGACGGCCGCCACGTCTTCATCACGCCGCGCGCCGAGGCCCTGGCGGGCGAACTCGACCGCCACGGCTACGTCCCCGTCCCCGTCGACCTGTCGGAGTTCCAGAAGGCCGGCGGCGGCATCAAGTGCTGCACACAGGAGATCCGCTCATGACTGTCGCGCCCAGCCGTGCCCTGCGCTCCTCCGCCGAACTGATCAGCGCCGAGGAGCCCGTCCTCGCGCACAACTACCATCCGCTGCCCGTGGTCGTGGCCCGCGCCGAGGGCGCCTGGGTCGAGGACGTGGAGGGCCGCCGCTATCTCGACATGCTGGCCGGCTACTCGGCGCTCAACTTCGGGCACCGCCACCCGGCCCTGATCGAGGCCGCGCACCGCCAGCTCGACCAGCTGACGCTGACCTCGCGGGCCTTCCACAACGACCGGCTGGCCGCCTTCGCCGAGTCGCTGGCCGCGCTGACCGGCCTGGACATGGTGCTCCCGATGAACACGGGCGCCGAGGCCGTGGAGAGCGCCGTCAAGGTGGCGCGCAAGTGGGCGTACGAGGTCAAGGGCGTCCCCGCCGACCGGGCGACGATCATCGTGGCCGCCGACAACTTCCACGGCCGTACGACGACCATCGTCAGCTTCTCCACCGACGAGAGCGCCCGCGCCGGGTTCGGCCCGTTCACTCCGGGATTCCGGGTGGTCCCGTACAACGACCTCGCCGCGCTCGAAGCGGCGATCGACGAGACGACCGCGGCCGTGCTGATCGAGCCGATCCAGGGCGAGGCGGGGGTCGTCGTCCCGGACGACGGCTATCTGCGGGGGGTGCGCGAGCTGACCGCGCGGGCCGGGTGCCTCTTCATCGCCGACGAGATCCAGTCGGGCCTCGGCCGTACGGGCCGCACGCTGGCCGTCGAGCACGAGGACGTCGTCCCGGACGTGGTGCTGCTCGGCAAGGCGCTCGGCGGCGGCATCGTGCCGGTCTCCGCGGTGGTCGCGCGGCGCGAGGTGCTGGAGGTACTGCGGCCCGGCGAGCACGGCTCGACGTTCGGCGGCAACCCGCTGGCCGCGGCGGTCGGCTCCGCCGTGGTGGAACTGCTGGAGACGGGCGAGTTCCAGCGCCGGGCCCGGGAGGCGGGCGTGCTGCTGCGGGACGGCCTGACGGCCCTCGTGGGCAAGGGGGTCCTCCGGTTCCGGGCACGTGGGCTGTGGGCGGGCGTGGACATCGATCCCGCGATCGGGACGGGCCGTGAGATCAGTGAGGCCCTGATGCGGGAGGGGGTTCTGGTGAAGGACACCCACGGCTCCACGATCCGGCTGGCGCCGCCGCTGACGATCACGGACGAGGACTTGCGCATGGCGCTGGGCACCCTGGAAAGGGTCCTGCGGAAAGGTGCCTGAGCCGCAGGCTCCCTAGGGGCGCGGGGAACTGCGCGACAAGCCCCCACCGGCCCGCAGCCGACGCACGACCTTCCCGCCCCGCCCCCTGGAAAGGGGTCCCGCGGGTCGAATGCCGGGTGCGGCCCGGTGGGGGCCGTTCGCGCAGTTCCCCGCGCCCCTATCGGGGCTGGCGCGGGTTGTACGTCGGGTGCGGCCCGGTGGGGGCCGGTCGCGCCGTTCCCCGCGCCCCTGACGGGGCCGGTGGGGTCGCGGGCGCCTCTGAGAGGCCGGTGGTCGGTCAGGGCTTCAGGAGGGTTTTGACCATTCCGTCCTCCTTCGCCTGGAACATCGCATACGCCTTCGGCGCGTCCTCCAACGGCATGGAGTGCGTCTTGAACGTATCCACGCCGAGCGGATCCTCGTCCGTCAGCAACGGCAGGATGTCGTCCACCCAGCGCCACACGTTCGCCTGCCCCATCCGCACCTGGATCTGCTTGTCGAACATCGTCAGCAGCGGCATCGGGCTGACGGCGCCGCCGTAGACCCCGGAGATGGACAGCGTGCCGCCGCGGCGCACCAGCTCGATGCCCGCGTACAGCGCGCCCAGCCGGTCGATCCCCGCCTTCTCCATCATCGGCTGCGCCACCGCGTCGGGCAGCAGCCCGGTGACCCACTGGGCCGCCTTGGCGAACGGCGTACCGTGCGCCTCCATGCCGACGGCGTCGATGACGGCGTCGGTCCCGCGCCCGTCGGTGAGGTCCCGGACGGCGGCCGTCAGGTCCTTGCCGTCCATCCGGGCGTCGAAGCACGTGACCCCGTGGGCGCTGGCCCGGGTGAGTCGTTCCTTGACGAGGTCCACGCCGATGACCAGGCCGGCGCCGCGCTGCTGGGCGATCCGGGTGGCCATGTCGCCGATGGGCCCGAGCCCCAGCACGGTGACGCTGCCGCCCGGGGGAATCGCCGCGTACTCCACCGCCTGCCAGGCCGTGGGCAGGACGTCCGACAGATAGACGAACCGGTCGTCCGGCGGCCCCTCGGGCACCTTGATGGGCAGCTTGTTGCCGAACGGCACCCGCAGGAACTCCGCCTGCCCGCCCGGCACCTGCCCGTACAGCTTGGTGTAGCCGAACAGGGAGGCGCCGCTGCCGCGCTCGCGCACCTGGGTCGTCTCGCACTGCGACTGGAGCCCCTGGTCGCACATGTAGCAGTCGCGGCAGGAGACGTTGAAGGGGATGACCACCCGGTCGCCGGGGGCGAAGGCGGTGACGTCCGGTCCGACCTCCTCCACGATGCCCATCGGCTCGTGGCCGAGGATGTCACCGGGGTCGATGAACGGCCCGAAGAGTTCGTACAGGTGGAGGTCGGAACCGCACAGGCCGGTGGAGGTGATCCTGACGACGATGTCGTCGGGCTTCTCGATGCGCGGATCCGGGACGGTCTCCACTCGGACGTCCCGCTTGCCCTGCCAGGTCAGTGCGCGCATGGTGTGACTCCTCCAGCGATCGTGGGCGTGGTCCGCTGCCACCGCCCGAGTCCCCTTTCCTCGCGTTCCGACACTCCGGCCACAGGGCGAGTGGCCGTTCCCCGGTAGGGGTACCTGGCCGGGGCGCGGCCCCACTTTCCGGATGGTCGACGCAGGGACGCGGCAAACGGAAGGGAACGTCACTTGTCGAACGCCCTCACCAGGGAGGCCGCCGCCGTAGGGCGTTCGGTGCGCAGATGCTTCACCGAGTCCGGGCCCGAGCGGGACTCGGCGGTCCAGGCCCTCAAGGCGGCGGGCGCCGCTCTGCTGGCCTGGGCCCTCGCCGGCTGGTGGTGGAACGCGCCGATGGCGCTGCTGGCACCGTGGACCGCGCTGTTCCTGGTCCAGAGCACCGTCTACCGCTCACTGCTGACCGCCCTGCAGCAGGTCGTGGTGGTCGTCGTCGGCACCCTGCTGGCCACCGGCGCCCTCGCGCTGACCCATGACACGATGGCCGCGATGGCACTGGCCCTGCCGCTGACCGTGCTGCTCGGCACCTACGCCCGGCTCGGCACGCAGGGCCTGTACGCGCCGACGGCCGCGCTGTTCGTCCTCGCCTACGGCTCCTCCAGCGGCTTCGACATTCTGCACCGGCTGCTGGAGACCCTGCTCGGAGCGGCCATCGGGATCGCCGTGAACGCGAGTGTCCTGCCACCGGTCCACTCCGGCCGCGTCCACCGTCTGCGCGCCCGGCTGCCACGGGACTCCGCCCGTCTGCTGCACGAGGTCGCCGACGGCATCGGGACGTCGTACGACCAGGAGCAGGCCCGCGGCTGGTACGACGGCGCGGTGCGGCTGGCCGACATGGTGACGGAGCTGCGGACCGCGCGCCGGTGGTCGGACGAGAGCCACCGCTTCAACCCGGGTCGCCGGCTGCGCCGTTCGGCCGCCGTACCCCCACCGCCGGCCGCCGAGTGGGACTTCACCTGGGACCGGATCACCGAGCACATCAGGGCGATCACGCGTTCGCTGTCCGAGGCCGCGTCGCTCCCGGAGTCCGCACTCGGCGTGCCGGGCCTCCTGTCGCCGCTGCTGCGGGCGGCCGGTGACGTCCTCGCCTGCCGGAACGGCTCGGCCGACGAACACCGCCGGGCCCACGAGGCGCTCAAGGCGGCCGTCGCGGCCCACGGCCGGCTGGCCTCGGTCCTCGCCGACGGCCGTCAGGGAGCCGCACCCGCACTCGGCGGTCTGACCGCGGACACCGAGCGGCTGCTGGACGACCTGACCACGGTGGTCGACTCGTGGGACGACGAGACCTGACGGACCGACACCGCACGGGCCGGCCACTACCGAGGGCCCGGGGGGGCGTGGGGTCCGCCGGGTGTGCCGGGTGTGCCTGACCTGTCGGGAACGAGCCATCCGCCACCCCGGCGGGTGGTGCGGCGGGGGCACACCGGTCCAGCATGAGTCCGATCAGGGACGGTTACAGGGGCCGAGGCCTGCACTTACACTGGCGTCCCGCAGCACACCTGTTTGACCAGCCAGGACCTGTCCGGTCGATCCGGCGAAGCGAGGAGCGACCCGTTGTTCTACTACGTTCTCAAGTACGTGATCCTGGGACCGCTGTTGCGGCTGGTCTTCCGGCCCCGGATCGAGGGTCTGGAGCACGTACCGGCGACGGGCGCGGCCATCGTCGCGGGCAATCACCTGTCGTTCTCGGACCATTTCCTGATGCCCGCGATCCTCAAGCGGCGCATCACGTTCCTCGCCAAGGCCGAGTACTTCACGGGCCCCGGCATCAAGGGACGGCTGACGGCGTTCTTCTTCCGCAGCGCCGGGCAGATCCCCGTGGACCGCTCCGGCAAGGAGGCGGGCAAGGCGGCGATCCGTGAGGGGCTCGGCGTCCTGAGCAAGGACGAACTGCTCGGCATCTACCCGGAGGGGACCCGCTCGCACGACGGCCGCCTCTACAAGGGCAAGGTGGGGGTCGCGGTGATGGCGCTCAGGGCCGAGGTCCCCGTCATCCCGTGCGCGATGATCGGCACCTTCGAGGCCCAGCCGCCCGGCCGGAAGATCCCCAAGGTCCACCCGGTGGCGATCCGCTTCGGGGAACCCCTCGACTTCTCCCGCTACGCGGGCATGGAGAACGAGAAGGCGATCCTGCGCGCCATCACCGACGAGATCATGTACGCGATCCTCACCCTCTCCGAGCAGGAGTACGTGGACCGGTACGCGGCCGAGGTGAAGGCCGAGGAGGCCGCCGAGAAGGCGAAGTCGCGCAAGTTCCCGCGCCTGCCGCAGCGTTGACGGGTGCGGGTGCGTCGTGGCTGGCGGCGCAGTTCCCCGCGCCCCTAAAGGCTCGGCTG
>NZ_JBHWZP010000172.1:0-19963 GCF_042728395.1 Streptomyces sp. NPDC060205 | reverse complement strand
CGTCCGGCGTTTGAGGACGAGCGCGCAGCGCGATACGGGGGCGAGGGGCGCAGCCCCATGCATGGACGGGAACGGGTAGGGGCGGCGGGGGCGAGGGAAAGCGTCAAGCCTGGGGGGACGGGAACGCCACCGGGCTTTTGTGGCCCGCTCTGTTCACCGCTCGTACGCCGAAGAAGACGTTGTCCTTGGACAGATCCACCTCGTGGGACGTGACGTCCCCGACCGGGATCACGTGCGTCCACTCAGGCGCCGTGGTCTCCCGCCACACCACCTCATAGCCCGCGAGGTCCGGCTCGACCCCCCGCGCCCACACCAACTGCGTGGAGTTCGTGAGCGCGGCGGTCAGGATCCGCGCCTCCCGCGGCGTCCCCGGCGCCTGCGCGAGCGTCCACAGCGCCGCCGCGTTGACCCGGGCGACCCGCGCGACGAACGGGAAGTCGCAGAACTCCGGCAGGTCCCCGTACTGCTTGCCGTCCTCGACCCGCACGTCCTGGTGCTGATGCGCGAAGTCCTCGGCGGGCTCGGTGAACCGCGCCGCCGGGTACCCCTGTTCGAGGAAGGGGATGTGGTCGCCGCCCCGGCGGTAGCGGTCGCGCCGGTGGACGACCCGTACCCGCATCCCCGTCGCCGGATTGTCCGCCGTGTCCCGCACGAAACGGGCCAGCTGCCGCGACGGCGAGTCGTTCTCGCCGCCCACCGAGCGGCGCGTGGCCGCCTGTTCGGGCGTCTCCGACGTCGGCACGCCCTCCGCGAAGAGCCGGATCGTGTAAAGATCGCTCGTACCGTCGTCCGCCCTCGACGCGCCCACGATGTCGTTGGTGAACATGGCCTGCACGTCCGTGCCCGCCGCCTTGAAACGCGACGCCATGTGCGCGGCCCCGTACAGGCCCTGCTCCTCCCCCGCCACCGCCGCGAAGACGATCGTGGAGGCGGGGCGGCGCCTCGCCATGACCCGGGCCAGTTCCATCGCCACGGCCACCCCCGAGGCGTCGTCGTCGGCGCCCGGTGCGTCCGAGGTGGCGTCCATGACGTCGGTGACGCGGGAGTCGTAGTGCCCCGAGACGACGTACACCCGCTCCGGGGTGACCGCGCCGCGCAGGGTCGCGAGGACGTTCGTGATGCGGGTGGCGGTGGGGATGCGGGACGCGGGTTCCTGGACGTACGACTGGAGTTCGGCCGTCATCCGGCCGCCGGACGTGGCGGCGTACGAGCGCAGCTGCGCCAGGATCCAGTCGCGGGCCGCGCCGATCCCGCGTACCGGGTCGTCCTGGGCGGAGAGCGTGTGCCTGGTGCCGAAGGAGACGAGTGTGCGGACGGTCGCCTCGATGCGGGCGGGGTCGATCTCCCGTAACAGGGAGCGGAGTTCGGGGGTGGGGGGCTGGGCGGTGGCCGGCGGGCGGGTACCCGCGTCCGGCTTCTCGGCCGCCGACGCCGACGCCGGCACCGCACCCGCCGACGCCGCACCCGTCGTCGCCGTGGCCGCCGCGGCGGCTCCGGCTGCCGCCGTGGCGGCCAGGACAGTTCTTCTGCTCGGGCTCACAGGTCGCATGCAGGGAATGGTTGTGTACGCGTCAATAACGGGCAAGGGGGCAGCACCCCGCGTCGCCTACTGCTTCGTGTACGTCAGCGCGTCACCGTTGCTCGCGTTCACCCGGCGCAGCCGGCCGTCCGGCAGGAGGGTCAACTCCGTTGCCGCGCCCGGCGAGCAGGACGTGGCCGGTTCGCCGACGGTGACCTCGGACGGGCCGATCCGCAGAGGGTCACCGTCGCCCGGGGCCTCGGTGAGCGCCGCCCGGAACACACAGTGGTACGTGCCGCCGTCCGCCGGTCCGTCCGCCGTGAGGGAGAGGACCGTTGCACCCACCTCGCCCTGCCGGATGGTGAGTTGGCGGGTGTTGCGGCCCGTGGCGTTGTCGATGGTCGCGGTCCAGGTGCCGAGGTACTCGGTGGGGATCGCGCCGTCCGCCGGCGTCTCCTCCCCCGAACCGGACGGCTGGGGGGAGGGCTTCCCGCTGGACGGGCCGGGGGTGGTGGGCGCGGCCTTCGTCCGGGACGCGCCGGGGTCGCCGCCCGCCCGGCCGTCCCCGTCGCCCTTCATCAGCGCGTACACGGACGCGCCCGCGCCGAGCGCGACGACCAGCGCCACCACGATCAGCACGGCGGTGGAGCGGGCGTTCCTGCGCGGCGGCTCCGGCTGCGGCGCGAAGCCCGGTCCGTACGGAGGCGTCGGGCCGTAAGGAGGCGTCGGGCCGTACGGGGAGGTGGGTCCGTACGGAGGCGTCGAACCCGGGCCGTCCGCATAGCCGTTGTGGTTCGCGTAGCCGCCGGGGGGCGCCGACCAGGCGCCGGGCTGCTGCTGTTGCTGGTGCGGGTAGCCGTAGCCGGCGGCGGGCTGGGGGTGCTGCTGGGGGTAGCCGTAGGCCGGGTGGACGGGGCCCGGGGCCGGGGTGTGCGCGGGCGGGGCGGCCGGCGGCGGCGCCGAGGGCCCGTCCGCGGTCATCGTCGGGAGGTGGTCGGCGGGGGCGCCCGCCGGCGGCTCCGGGACGGGCAGGGCGGAGGCGTCGGGCGTGGGGGCGTGCTCCGGGGAAGCCGTGGGAGCGGGTACGGGGGCCGCAGCCGGGGCGGACGGGGGCGTCCGGGCGGGTGAGGGCGTCTGTGCGGGCGGCGGGTGCGGGGCTTCCTCGTCCGCGCCGTCCGCGTCGCTCCTCACCGCCCCCGCGCCTGCGGACCCGGTCTGCGCGGCCTCGTCGCCGGACGCCGGACGGGCCGAGACGTCCGGATCCTCCGAGTCCAGCAACTGCACGGCGTGGCGGCCGAGTTGGGCCACGAGCATCCCCGGCAGCCAGGGGTCGCGGCTGCGGCCGTCCGCGACGGTGTCCTCCGCCCCCGTGCGTTCCAGGATGTCGTCCAGCGTCGGCCGGGAGGCGGGGTCCTTGCGCAGGCACTGGCGGACGAGGTCGGCGATGCCCTCCGGCACCCCTTCCAGGTCCGGCTCCTCCTGGGCGATACGGAACATCAGGGCGTGCACCCCGCTGTTGGCCGCGCCGAAGGGCAGGACGCCCGTGGCCGCGTACGACAGGACCGAGCCCAGGCAGAAGACGTCGCACGCGGGCGTGACCCGGTCGCCGCGGACCTGCTCGGGGGCCATGAAGCCGGGCGAGCCGACGAGTGCGCCGGTGCGGGTCAGGCCGCCGTCGGTGACCGTCTCCAGGGCGCGGGCGATACCGAAGTCGATGACGCGCGGGCCGTCGATGGTGACGAGGACGTTCGACGGCTTGAGGTCGCGGTGGATCAGTCCGGCCGTGTGGATGTCCTGGAGCGCGTGCGCGAGGCCGGCGGCGAGGATCCGTACGGAACGTTCCGGCAGCGCGCCGTGGTCGTGGCCGACGACCTCCTGGAGCGAGGGCCCCGCCACATAGCCGGTGGCGACCCACGGGACGGCCGCCTCGGTGTCCGCGTCGAGCACCGGCGCCGTCCAGTAACCGCCCACGCGCCGGGCCGCCCGCACCTCCTGGCGGAAACGGGCGCGGAACTCCTCCTGTTCGGCGAGTTCCTGGCGGACGAGTTTGACCGCGACGGTCCGTCCGCGGTCGGAGCGCGCCAGATACACCTGGCCCATACCGCCCGCGCCCAGTCGCGCCAGCAGCCGGTACGCGCCGATGCGGTGCGGATCCGCAGGTCCGAGCTTCTCCATCGAAACGCCGCCCTCCCCCGTACATGTGCGACAGCGACGAGGATAGTGCGGCGGAACGGGGACACGGCAGGGGCGGTGTCTACGGTTCCGTAACGGGAGGTACGGGTTCCGCGGCCGGTCCGGCGCCTGCTTCCGCGGCCGTTCCCGTACCCGCTTCCGCGGCCGTTCCCGTACCCGCTTCCGCGGCTGTCCCCGTAACCGCTCGCGTGGCCGGTTCCGCGGGCGCCCCCGTGACCGTCTCCATCGCCCCGATCAGCCGTTCCAGCACCCGTACGGTCTCGGCCAGCCCCTCCTCCCCCAGGGTCTCGGCGAGCCGGTCCGCGAAGGCCGCGTGGGCGGGGCCGATCCGCCGGACGGCCTCGAAGCCCTCGCCGGTCGGCCGGAGCAGTTTGGCGCGGCGGTGGGCGGGATTGGGTACGTACTCGGCGAGCCCCCGCTCCACCAGCAGGTCGGCGATCCGCTGCACGCTCTGCCGGGTGATGCCCATGGCCCGGGCGATCCCCGAGACGGGCAGGGGTTCCCGCAGGACGGCGCCGAGCACCTGCCACCGGGCTGCGGTGAGCCCGGCCGGCCCGGCCAGTTCCTCGGCGACGCCCAGGTACTGGCCGTTCAGCCGGAAGACCGCGAGCGCGCTCCGGCTGAACAGGTCCTGGCGCCCCTCGCCGTCCTCGCCCGCCGCGCTCACTGCCCGGCCGCCGCAAGGATGTCGTACGCCTGCGCGTCCGAATCGTGGAAGAGCCGGTACCAGGCGTCGAGCACCTCCGGCTCGTACACGCCGAGCAGGGCGAACACCTCCCGCGCGAACGCGACGGGCTCGGTGGGTCCGGCGGTGACGAGTCCGCGGTCCGTCACGGCGTCGGCGTCCACGTACCGGTCGCCGCCCGCGTAGCCGGTGGCGGCCAGGTAGAAGGACACGGCGCCGGTGTGCGCGCGGTCGTCGAGCAGGCCCTCGCGGGCGAGCCCCGCGGTGGCCCCGCAGATCGCGGCGACCGGCACGCCGGCCGCCAGGAACTCCCGCGCCGCACGGGCGAACGGGGCCAGTGCGTCGCCCGTGTCCCAGAGGTCGGCGCCCGGCAGGATCAGCAGCGCGGCGTCCTCGGGGCGTACGGCGTCGAGCGTCACGTCCGGCTGGACGCGCAGTCCGCCGACGGACCGCACGGGGTCGCCGGACAGGGCGACCGTTCGGATCTCGTGGCCGGCGCGGGCGAGATACGCGGTCGTGTGACCGGTCTCCCAGTCGGCGAGCGTGTCGTAGACGGCGAGATACACGGGCTTGCGGGCGGCATCGCGGGTCATGGCTTCTCCTCGGGCGCTCGGTCACTTACTCAGGGGGTATGTCAGCATGCTGTCATTACGACAGCATGCTGTCAATCTATTCCTCTCGCCTCGCCGAACGCCCGTCGAAAGCCCGCCGAACGCCCGCCGGGACCTCCCCACACACGACAACCTGTCGCTTTCCCGGCCGCACCGCAGACAGGACGCCGATGTCGCGCCCGTGGCCGCGCCGCCTAACCTCGGGCGCATGACCCCTCAGCCCAACCCCCAGGCCGGCGCCGCCGTGAAGGCCGCGGACCGTGCGCACGTGTTCCACTCCTGGTCAGCGCAGGAGCTCATCGACCCGCTCGCCGTCGCCGGTGCGGAGGGGTCCTACTTCTGGGACTACGACGGCAAGCGGTATCTCGACTTCACCAGCGGGCTCGTCTTCACGAACATCGGCTACCAGCACCCGAAGGTCGTCGCCGCGATCCAGGAGCAGGCCGGGAAGCTGGCCACCTTCGCCCCCGCGTTCGCCGTCGAGGCCCGCTCGGAGGCGGCACGGCTGATCGCGCAGCGGACGCCGGGCGACCTGGACAAGATCTTCTTCACCAACGGCGGCGCCGAGGCCGTCGAGAACGCCACCCGGATGGCCAAGCTGCACACCGGCCGCCCGAAGGTGCTGAGCGCCTACCGCTCCTACCACGGGGCCACCGCCGCCGCGATCAACCTCACCGGCGACCCGCGCCGCTGGCCGAACGACAGCGGGACGGCCGGGGTCGTGCGCTTCTGGGCGCCCTTCCTCTACCGCTCCCCCTTCCACGCCGAGACCGAGCAGCAGGAGTGCGAGCGCGCGCTGCAGCACCTCGCCGACACCATCGCGTTCGAGGGCCCGGCCACCATCGCCGCGATCATCCTGGAGACGATCCCGGGCACCGCGGGCATCATGATCCCGCCGCCCGGCTATCTGGAGGGCGTCCGCGCGCTCTGCGACCAGTACGGCATCGTCTTCGTCCTGGACGAGGTCATGGCCGGCTTCGGACGCACGGGCAGGTGGTTCGCCGCCGACCACACCGGTGTCGTACCGGACCTGCTGACCTTCGCCAAGGGCGTGAACTCGGGGTACGTGCCGCTCGGCGGAGTCGCCATCTCCGGGGAGATCGCCGACACCTTCGCCCGGCGCCCCTACCCCGGCGGGCTCACCTACTCCGGGCATCCGCTCGCCTGCGCCGCCGCCGTCGCGACCCTGAACGTGATGGAGGAGGAGGGCGTCGTCGAGCAGGCCGCCCGGATCGGCGAGAGCGTCCTCGGCCCCGGGCTGCGCGAGCTGGCGGAGCGCCACCCGAGCGTCGGCGAGGTGCGCGGCACCGGAGTCTTCTGGGCCCTGGAACTCGTACGGGACAAGGAGACCCGCGAGCCCCTCGTCCCCTACAACCCGCAGGGCGAGGCCAACGCCCCCATGGCGGCCTTCGGCGCGGCGGCCAAGGCCCACGGACTGTGGCCCTTCATCAACATGAACCGCACCCATGTCGTGCCCCCGTGCAACATCACGGAGGCGGAGGCCAAGGAGGGTCTGGCCGCGCTCGACGAAGCCCTCTCCGTGGCGGACGAGCACACGGCCCGGTAAGGGCGCGGCACGGCCGCGCAGCCGGGTGTGACTCAGGGTGTGACGCAGGACTCCCGCAATCCGGGTGGCCCGACATCGAACGCGTAAGGTGACTGGCTCGTAGACATGGGCGAGTACTTATTCGATGGGGGAAGGACCCGGACGATGCGCGGCACCGGCAGTGGCGGCGGCAATGGGGCCGTCACCCGCAGCACCCTGCGGCAGCAGATCGCCGACGCGCTGCGCGACGAGGTGCTCGCCGGCCGCCTCCAGCCGGGCAAGGAGTTCACCGTCAAGGAGATCGCCGAGCAGTACGGCGTCTCCGCGACCCCTGTCCGCGAGGCCCTGGTCGACCTGTCGGCGCAGGGCCTCCTGGACGCGGACCAGCACCGCGGGTTCCGCGTCCACGAGTACTCGCTGAACGACTACCGGGGCATGATCGAGGCCCGCAGCCTCGTCACGGAGAGCATCTTCCACGGGCTGCTCGACGCGTCGGCCACCACCACCCGGGGCGCCCTCGCCGCGCTCGCCACCCGCTCCGACGATCCGCGCACGGCCGCCGCGCTCGCCGCGGTGCGCCGCCGCGGCGAGGAGGCGCAGCGGGCCGCCGCCGCGGGCGACCTGAACGTCCTCATCGGCTACGACCTGCGCTTCTGGCGCGAGCTGAGCAGCCTGTTCGGCAACCCGTACCTCGCCGACTTCCTGCACCGGCTGCGCGTCCAGTCCTGGGTGTGCGCGGTCCAGCACCTGCGCCGGATCGACGATCTGCGCGGCCATCTGTGGGCCGAGCACACGGAACTGGTGGACGCCCTCACGCGCCGGGACGCCCCGGCGGCGCACGCGATCGTCGCGGCGTACAACACCCACTCGCTGGCGCTCATCGAACTGCTGGCGCAGGGCTGAGCGCCGCCGGGGCGGGGGCCGGGAGCTCATCGGCGCGAGGGCCGGGAGCTTGTCGGCGCGTGGCCGGGAGCTTGTCGACGCGAGGCCGGAAGCCCGCCGGAGCGAGGGCCGGGAACTCTGGGCCGGTGGCGAGTTCGGTGGCGGTCCGGCCGGTGTGGGGTATCCGACCCGCACGAAGGGGACCTACCGTGCCTTCACCCATTACGCTGCCTTGACCACCGTGCTGAACGAGGAGCTCTCAGTTGGCCTGTGACCTGTGGCTGGTCCCGCTCGTCGACGTGTTGTGCCACACCCCCGATAACCCCTTCGCCGAGGAACTCGCCCTCTACGACAAGGTGCTGGGCGAGGCCGGACTACCGCCGGTACCGGTGTACGCGTACATGCCGGGCCTCTCCGGCGATGTGGCGCCGGTCGCGGGCTTCGACTACGACGCGCTGCACTTCCTGCGCCGCGCGTACCTGTTGCAGGTGTGCCAGCTGCCGGTGACACCGGTCGGCGAACTGGGCGGCGACTACGAGCAGCTGCTGGAGATGTTCGACACGACGGCCCAGCAGTCCCACCTGGTCTGGCACTACGACCACGCGGGCGCGTACGTCCCGGTGGACTTCCCGCACCCGCTGTCGAGCGACGAACTCCTCGCGGGAGGCGGCCCGTTGGGCTCCTCCCAGATGCTGCTGCGCGAGCTGGAGCTGGTCGCGCCGTCGATCGGCATCGACCCCGCCAACCCGCCGGTGCCGCCGCAACCTCCGATGGCACCGACGGAGTTGGAGGAGCCGGCCGCCCCGGCCCCCTTCGACGCGAGCCCGTTCGCCCGGGAGCGCCACGTCTGGCTGGGCCTGCACGCGGCGGCCACCCGGAGCCTGGCCCAGGGCTCGATGATCATCTTCAGCTAGGGTCCGGCCCGGAAAGGCCGGTTCCCCGCACCTCCCGTACCCCCGTACCTCCCGTACCTGGCCGTTCATGGCTGTTCATGGCCGGGCAGAACCCAGCAGCAGGGCGACGGTCTCGTCGCGGGTGCGGGCCGGGGCGTCGTTCCAGGCGCACAGCAGCTCCCAGTCGCTGAACAGGGCGCTGCCCGCGGGGTCCAGCCGTCGGCGCACGGTGGCCAGGGCCTCGCGTACCCGCGGCCCGCAGGACTCCGCGTCGCCGGTCACGGCCCAGGCGAGCGCTCCGACCAGGCTGGCCGCCTGCGGGGCGTGCGGGGCTCCGACGTACAGCAGGCCCTGCCCCTGGCACCACCCGTGACGGGCGATCAGCAGCGCACCGCGCCGGAAGATCTCGTCGTCGCGTGCGTCGTACGTGCCGTGCACGTCGTACGTGCCGTGCGCGTCGTACTCGTCGTACGGGTCGTCGGTCGGTGTGCCGAGGGCGGCGAGGTCGGGGTGGTGCAGGGCTGTGCTCATCAGGTGGGGCTGCCTCTCGTGGGGAGGGATGTCCTGTCCTCTGGAGCAGGGGTGTCCTGGTGGTGTCCTGCCGATGTCCTGCCGGGTGGCGCACGCACCGCTGCGCCGTCGGCCCGGGGAGGCGAGACGAACGGCGCAGCGGGTGCGGGAGGTTGGGGCGGGCGGAGTGGGTTCGGTCAGCGCAGGGTGGGTTCGGCCAGCGGGAGGTGTTCGCCCGTGTCGGCCCCTTCGTCGTCCGTGGCGGAGGCCGGTCGCAGGGCCGCGGCCTGCTCCGGGGCGGCGGCCCGCGGCGCGGTGCGGCGGTGGCGGCCCCAGATGCGGTCGCCGACCAGCAGGAGCGTGGCCGGCATGACCAGGCGCCGGATGACGAGCGCGTCCAGGACCACGGCGACGGCGAGGCTGATGCCCAGCTCACGGACGATGCTGATCTGCGCGCTGGTGAAGGAGGCGAAGACCGCCACCATGATCGCCGCGGCGCCGTTGACGAGACCGGCGGTACGGGCCAGGCCGCCCAGGACCGACTCGCGGTGCGAGAGGCCGCCCAGGTAGCTCTCCCGCATCCGGGAGATCATGATCACCATGTAGTCCATGCTCAGCCCGAACATCACCGCGAACAGCATCAGCGGGGTGACGCTGTTGATCGAGTGGTCGTCGTTCCCGCTGACCAGGGCGAGGAAGCCGAGGCTCGCACCGACCACGGCGATGTTGAAGGCCAGGGCCAGCAGCGGCAGCAGGACGGACCGGAAGGCGAACAGCAGGATCAGGAAGCTGAGCAGGGCGACGGAGGCGACCACCAGGGGCACCGAGCGCAGCACCAGGTCGTCGAAGTCGGAGCCGGTGGCGGTGGCTCCGGCCAGGCGGACGGTGACGGCGGAGTCGGCGCGGTCCGTGAGGTGGTCACGCAGATCGTCGACCAGGTGGTGCGCGGCGGAGCTGTCGGGGTCGGCGCCGGGGGTGACGACGACCCGGGTGACCAGGCGGTCTCCGTCGAGCGTCCACAACTGGCCGAGCGCGGCGCGTTCGGCGGCGCCCAGGCCCGAGGGGTCGGCCAGGGTCTTGGGGAGGGACGCGGCGGGCAGGCCGAGGGACGTGACGGCCTGGACCTTGTCGGCGCCGGGCGCGGTCCTCGCGTAGGAGGCGACCTCCGTGGTGCTCCTGAGCAGGGCGTCGGCCTGGTCGCGGTCGGCGCTGAGCACGACCTGGACGGGGAACATCTCGCGTACGCCGATGTCCTGCTTGATGCGCTCCATGCCGATGCGGGCGCTGTCGTCGGAGGGCAGGATGTCCGCGCTGGCGACGGGGACGCGCAGGGTCAGCTGGGCGGCGGGGGCGGCGAGCGCGGCGAACACGACGACGAGGCCGGCCAGGACGAGCCCGGGACGCCCGGAGAAGCGTCCGCCGGTGCGTCCGCCGGTCGCGGCGGAGCTGCCGGCGTCGTCACCGGCCTTCTCGGTGGCCTTCTCGGTGGCGTTCTTGCGCGCGTTCTTCCGGCTGCGGAGGGTGCCCCAGTTGATGCGGTCGCCCAGCAGGCTCAGTACGGCGGGGAGCAGGGTCACGGCGATGGCCACGGCGACCAGGGAGACGGCCACCCCGCCCAGGGCGATGCTGGTGAAGGACATGGCGCGGGGGATGAAGAGCGCCGAGAGGGCGACCACGACGGCGAGGCCGCTGAAGAGCACGGAGTGGCCGACGGTACGCATGGTGCGGTCCAGGGCGTCGTCCACGGCGCGCCCCTCCGCGAGTTCCTCACGGAAGCGCTTGACGATGAAGAGCGAGTAGTCGACGGCGACGGCCAGGCCGACCATGGACACGATGTTGGTGAACAGGCTGTTGACGTCCGTGAACTGCGTCATCCCGTAGCCGATGGACTGGGTGAGCATCAGGGTCACGCCCGCCATGAGCAGCGGGACGACCATCGCGGCCACGGACCGGAAGACCAGCAGCAGGACGACGAACAGGACCGGGAAGGCGATCATCTCGGCGCGGGTGACGTCCTCCTTGGAGTGCACGTTCAGCGCGTAGTCCAGGGCGGGAGCGCCGGTGACGTCGGCCTGGACGCCGGAGCCGACGGCGTCCCGCACGTCGTCCTGCAGATCCGGTACGAGGTTCTGCACGGTGGTGTTGTCGCTGGTGAAGCCCACCTGGATGAAGGTCGTGCGGCCGTCCTTCGACAGCCACTCCGGGTGGGTGGCGCGGTCGGTGACGGCGGAGACGCCGTCGCGCCGCACCGCCTCGCGGGCCGGCGCGACGGCGTCCTCGACGGATCCGTTCTTGCTGTGCAGGACGACGAGCAGGGAGTTGGGGGCCTCGTCGAACGCGCGCTCCAGGGTGCGCTGGGCCTTGACGGACTCACCCCGGGGGTCGGAGAAGCCGCCCGTCTTCAGCGCACCCTCCAGCTGGAGCGCGAAGGGGACGGCCAGGGCGAGCAGCAGCAGCCAGGCGGCGATCACGGCTTTGGGCCGTGCGACGGCGAGTTGGGCGATTTTCTTCACTTCTACTCCTGGGATCGGGGTCCGCGGCTCGCGAGGGCGGGCGGGCCGTCCGACGACATTCCATGACGGGACATCAATGTTGCGTTATCGATGACTCATCATGCATGCCGTGACATCGATGACGCAACATCTTTGAAAGGGTCATCAAGGAATGCGCCATCGGGAGGCTGGAATCGGGGGGTTGTGCGACGGGGTGGGGGCCTGGCCCGTCAGGGGCGCAGCCCCCGCGGTTGCCTGCGGGCTCTCGGCCCGTCAGGGGCACGGCCCCGCGGTTGCCTGCGGGCTCTCGGCCGTCAGGGGCACGGCCCCGTGGTCGCCTGCGGGCTCCGGCCCGTCAGGGGCGCAGCCCCCGTGGTCGCCTGCGGGCCCCGGCCCGTCAGGAGCGCGGCCGCCGTGGCTGCCTGCGGGCCCCGGCCCGTCAGGAGCGCGGCCCCGCGGTTGCCTGCGGGCCCCCGGCCCGTCAGGGGCGCGGGGAACTGCGCGGCCCGCCCCCACTCAGCCGCAGTCGACGACCAAACCGAACCTGCCCCGGCCCGTCGTAGGCGGCCCCGGCGGCCTTGGCCCCCCGCGGGTGCGTCGTGGCTGGTCGCGCAGCGCCCCGCGCCCCTGACGGGGCGCAGGGCGCCGCCTGTCCGCCCCCGCTCAGCGGACCACCGCACCGGGATCCGAGCACTGCGGCGCACCCCCGCGCCGCCGCGGGAGCGGGGCCGGGCCGGCGGGCAGCCCCTCCCCGTCGGTGTTCAGGCGGCGGGCCCGCAGGCGGGCGGTGTCGGCGGGGTCCGCCTGGAGGACGAGCCGGTACGGGGGACGGGTCTCCTTGCGTACCACGGTCACCCAGCCGCGGCGGGCCCAGCCGTACAAGGTGATGGACGGCATGGACAGCTCAGCGGCCAGATCCTGCAGCCACCACTCATGCGCCGCCAGCCCCTCACCGCGTACGGCGGCGGGCCGGCGACGGGACGCGGACGTGTTCTCGCGCAGCAGCCGGCGCACGGTGGTGAGGCTGATCGGGTCACTGCGGCCCGGCGCCATGGTGTAGCCCTCGTGCCCCAGCGCCTGGGCGATCGTCGGGGCGTTGAAGCCCAGCGCGGCGAGGACGCTGATGCGTTCGACGATCAGCGCGTAGTACCGCTGCGGCGGAATCGTGCGCGGCGGCTCCGGAAGCGCGGGCGGACGCTGCACCCCAGCCGCTCCAGGCACCTCAGGCACCTCGGGCACCTCGTGGTGAACGCCACCACCGGCGAACTCGGCCACATGGCGGGCGACGCTCCCGACCGGTGGTGACGTCCTGCCCGCCGCGCGCGGACCGGTGCGCTCACTCATCGGCGGCAGGACGAGAGGACGGCCGCCGGACCAGCCGTACCGGGCTTCCGGCGCGGCCCCCGGCAGCCCGCCCGGCGGGACGCACCGGCCCTGTGAGGCAGTGGCAGCCGAAGCGCTCCGGTCTCGCGGGCTCCGGGCCCACGGAACGCGGCCCCGTCCGGCAGCCCTCCTTGCCCCGGGCCCGTAACAGCGTCCGGTGCCGTGCCCGCTGCGATGTCCGCGGCACGGGACACGGACGCCCCGGCCGGCGCGAGGGGCGGACGGCTGTGCGCAAGAAGCAGTACGGATCGCCGGGGCGGGCGACGGCCGGTTTCACGGGGAGGTGTCCTCCATCGTCACTGGGTCTCACTGAGCACTCGACCGGTGGAGCGGAAGGATGCGCGCCGCGACGCTAGAAGTCCCTCTGCGCGCTGGGGACACGGTTCACACCCCTGGCTCCGAACGGCCGGCCGGCAGGGTCCGGAATGCGTCAGCGGCCGGTTCGGCCCCGCCGCGCGCCCGCGGCCGGGGAAAGGGGTTTCGGTCCGGCCGCCGGAGCCCCGGGCCTCCCGCGAACTGGGCTTTCTGCGCATTACCGGGCCTCTGCGCGAGCCGCCGCTCCCCACAGACGTCTCACAAGTTGACCGAAACCGGCCAGTGGGGCGAGGCCGCGTCGGCCGCCGTGACAACGATGGCGATAACGATGGCGACAGCGTTGTCACCATCAGCCGCCCCAGCCCGTGAAGCCCTGGCCGCCGGGTCAGACCACGCTGAAGATGCGGCGTCAGACCGCGCTGAAGATGCGGCCCATGATGTCGAAGACGGTGGTGAGATCCGCCCCTTCCGGCTCCGGGCGGACAGCGGCCACGGCGCCGGACTCGCCCCCGCCCGCGGAAACGCCCTCATGGTGCGCGACGGCCGCCCGCCGCCCCTCGGTACCCGCTGTGTACGGCGCGACGGATGCATCAATCATGATCATGTCAACTCCAGATACGGATACGGCTACGGCTACGGACAGGTACGGACGCGTAGGGGGTACGTGGACACGAGCGGCGCGGTTCCGCCCGTCAGGGCAGGGTGATCACCTGGGCGGCGTACGAGAGTCCGGCGCCGAAGCCGATGGTCAGGGCCAGGCCGCCGCTGCGGACGGCCCCGGAGGCCAGCATGTGCTCGATCGCCAGCGGGATGGAGGCCGCCGAGGTGTTCCCCGTGTGCACGATGTCGCGGGCGACGGCCACGTGCGCGGGCAGCCGCAGTGTCGTGGCGAGGCTCTCCACGATGCGCAGGTTCGCCTGGTGCGGGATGAAGGCGTCGAGGTCGGCGGCGTCCAGCCCGGCGCTGTCCAGGGCCTGCCGGGCGACCCGGGCCATCTCGTAGACGGCCCAGCGGAACACGGTCTGGCCCTGCATGGTCAGCGCCGGGAAGCGCGCCGGTGTGCCGTCCCGCAGGGCGAGCCAGGAGGCGCTCTGGTCGATGGCCCCGCCCTGCGACCCGTCGGCGCCCCACACCACGGGGCCCATGGCCGGGGTGTCGCAGGGCCCGACGACGACGGCTCCGGCGCCGTCGCCGAAGAGGAAGGCGGTGGCACGGTCGTCGTGGTCGATCAGGTCGGACATCCGCTCGGTCGCCACCACCAGGACGTACTCGGCGCTGCCGCCGCGTACCAGGTCGTGGGCGACCGCCAGGGCGTGGGTGAAGCCCGCGCAGGCCGCGGAGAGATCGAAGGCCGCGGCCTGCGCGGTGCCGACCCGGTGGGCGATGTCGGCGGCGACGGCGGGCAGTTGGCGGAAGTGGGTGGAGGTGGCGACCAGAACACAGCCGATCCGGTCGGCGGTGACGCCGGCGTGTGCGAGCGCCTTCTCCGCGGCGGCGGCCCCCATGAGGGCCACGCTCTCCTGCTCGGCGGCCCAGCGGCGTTCGGCGATGCCCGAGCGTTCGCGGATCCACTCGTCGCTGGAGTCGATGCGGCGGGCGATCTCCGCGTTGGGCACCACGCGGGAGGGCCGGTAGCCGCCCACGCCGACGACACGGGCGTACGCGGGGCCCGCGGCAGGCCTCGGTACGAGGGGTGTGGACACGTTGCGTCTCCCTGGACGGACGATCAGGACATGGGTGGGAAGTGAAGGAGGAGGACGAGGAGGAGGAAGGGGCGGAGGAGCGGGAGGAGGAAGGGGAGGTGACGGGCCCGGTGCGGGGGATTTTCGCCGGGCCCGTCACGTATGGGGGGCGGCCGGTTCGGCGGCCGGTTCAGTCGAGGCCACGCAGGATGTGGTCCTCGGCGTACTCGCCGTCCGGACGGGCCAGATGCAGCGGAGTGGGGCGCGCCCAGCAGTCGGCGCGGGCGGCCGGCACGGGCGGGACGGCCCGTGCCGTGTTCTCGGCCGGCGGCGCGGCAGCGGGTGGTGCTGTGCCGGGAGCCATGTCAGGACACCTGGGCCAGGGCGCGTTGCGCGGCCCGCCCGGACAGCCGGTCCAGACGGAGGTCGGCGACCCCGGCGAAGGCCGGCCGCAACAGGGCGGCGAGGCCTCCACGGTGGGTGAAGGAGTGGGTGACGTGGGTGCCCTCGCCGTGCGGCAGCAGGCTCCAGCTGTTGGTCTCGGCCAGGCCGGGCACCTCCCACCGGCCCTCGACGAGGGTGTCGCCGATGCCGACGTACTCCCAGTGGCCGCGCAGGGCGCCACGGGCGACGAGCGGGTAGCGGCGGCCGGTGAGTGCCTCCGAGGGGCCGGTGACCGAGAGGAAGGCGGGGTTCCACTCGGCCAGGGCGGTGGGTTCCAGCAGGATCTGCCGCACGATCCCGAGCGGTGCGGGGATCAGGATGTGCGAGGAGTGGCCGTTGCCGGCGGGTGTTTTGCTGTGGGCGTTCATCAGTACCTCATTCCTCCGTCGGTGCGGATGACCGTGGCATTGATGTAGTCGGCGGCCGGGGAGGCGAGGAAGGCGATCGTCTCGGCGGTCTGTCCCGCCTCGCCGATCCCGAGCAGCGAGCGGTCGGTCATCCGCCGCCGCTGCGGGCCGGCGACGGCCGCCCCCAGACCGGTGTCGAGGATGCCCGGGGCCACGGTGGTGGTGCGGATGTTGTAGGAGGCGTACTCCTGCGAGACGGTCATGGCCAGGCCGTGCAGCCCCGCCTTGGAGGAGGAGTAGGCCGCCTGGCCCGCGTTCCCGGTCAGCGCGGTGATGGAGGAGATGTAGATGATGCGGCCGTAGCGCGCCCGCATCATCGTCTTCACCGCGTACTTGGTGGTCAGGAAGGCGCCCCGCAGATTGACCCGCTGCACCTCGTCCCAGTCCTCGATCGACATGCGCACCAGGGGCTGGTCGCGGGTGATCGCGGCGTTGTGGATGAGGACGTCGAGCCGGCCGAACCTGCGGGCCTCGGCCGCCAGCAGAGCGGCCGTCTCGTCGGTGGCCGCATCGCCGGGGACGAGCCGGAGCCGGTCCTTGTGCTTGTCGGCGAGGCGGTCGAGGCCGTCCGAGGGCGAACGGTGGTTGGCGACGACCGCCGCGCCCTGGTCGAGGAGCGTCTGCGCGGTCAGCAGACCGAGGCCGCGTCCCGCCCCGGTCAGGAGCACCACTCGGCCCTTCAGCGGACTGCCCGGAGGCGGGACCGTCGGAGCGGGACTGCTCATGGCGTGCTCTCCCAGGTGTGGGCCGCGGCCATCGCCGTACCGGCCGGGCACAGGGCGGCGGCCGGGATGTCGGCGGTGGCTGCGGGGTCGGGGACGCCGGCGGCATCGTCGGCGCCGGGCATGCCGGGGATCTCGGGGACGCCGGGGATGCCCGGGATCCCGGGGACACCGGCGGTGAACAGCCGGTCGGTGACCGGTGCGAGGCGGTCCTCGGAGAAGGGACGGGGAGTACGCAGCCGGGCGAACCGCAGGTTCTGCGGCCGGTACGGCGGTGTCTCCACGATCAGGTGGGGCAGCAGCAGGTCGGGACTCCCCCGCAGCAGCCCCGCGCTGTCCTCCAGGAAGCGCAGACCGCGTTCGCGCAGCGCGGGCGGCAGCCAGTCCATGACCGGCAGATGCAGTTCGCTCACCACCCCGTCACTGGTCAGTTCCGCGCGGTCCGCCACGTCGGGCGGCAGCCGGTCGGCCTCCTCGGCGTACATGGGGACGGTGATGCGTTCCTGTTCGAGCAGGACGAGCAGGCAGCCGCCGCCGTGCAGGTGGTCCAGCACCTCGGCCGCCTGTGCCGGGCTGGGCCACAGGGCTGTCGGGGTGTAGTCGCCGGACACGGACGTACGCCAGGAGAGCCGGCGGGGTCCGTCGAAGACCACGAGGGTGTTGCCGCACTTCAGGGACGCCGAGGTGCTCGGCGCCGACATGCTCGACGCTGATGTACTCATGGATGGGCTCACCCCCTTGGGGTCGTGGGGCCGGCACCGGCGCCGGCGAGTTGCTGGTACTGGGTCTCGGCCCGGCGCCGCCGCTCCGCCGTCCGCACGTCGGGTGCGGGGGCGGCGAGCACGTCACGCAGCTGTCCCGCCGCCTCGCCGGCGCGGCCGACCGCGATCAGCGCCTCGGCGTACGCCATGGCGTACCGGGTGTCGTGGGCGCCCAGGCGGGCCGCGTGCCGCAGGTGCTCCAGCGCTTCCTCGCGCCGGCCGCCCAGGGCCCGGGGCATCAGCAGATGCCAGCGGCCCAGCAGGTATCGGGCCATCAGATGGTCGGGGTGTTCTCTCAGTACCTCCTCGGTGCCGCGCCGGACGCCGCGCAGCATCGCGGGGCGCAGTACGGCCGGGGCGTCCAGGGCGCGCAGTCCGGTGAGCCGGGCCGCCAGCACGCGGGCGTCGGCGGCCACCGGGTCGTCGGGCCGGGCGAACCTGTCGGGATCGGTGCGGCGGGCCAGGGTGAGCAGGAGGCGCGCCTGCCGCACGCGCCGCTCGGCGGGCAGGGTGTCGGTGCGGCTGAGCATGGTCTCCGTGACCGTCTCGGCGCGCCGGACCAGTTCGAGACAGGCCTGGCCGATCCGCGCCGGGCCGGGTTCGGTACGCGCTGTCTCCACGAGTGGCTCCAGCGCTCCGCGTGCCGCCGCCACCAGGGCCTTGACGCGCTGGGGCCTCGGCAGTGCGGTGTCGTCGGGCAGTGCGGGGCCGAAGACGACACGGACCTTGGCGCGGCGGGGCACATTGGCCCCCTTGGGCAGGACGTGCTGTGCTCCCCACATCGCCACCGGTATGACGGGCACACCGGCCCGGACCGCGAAGCGGAAGGCACCGTCCTTGAAGGGCAGCAGGGGCCAGCCGGTCCCGCGGGTGCCCTCGGGGTAGACCACGAGGGCACCGGAGTCCGCGAAGACGCCGTCCACCGCGGCCAGCAGTTCCTTGCCGGGGCGGTCCCGGTCGACCGGGATGCCGCCCATGCCGTGCGTCCACCGGCCGCGTACGGGGTGGACGAAGGCCTCGGCCTTCGTGAGGTAGGAGGTACGGGTGTCCCGCAGCGCTTCGAGTACGGCGTCCAGGACGAGGTGGTCGGCGAAACTGCTGTGGTTGGCGACCAGGACGAACGGCTGGTCGGCCGGCAGGTGCCGGACCCCTTCCACTCCGGCGAGGAACCGGTGCGTGACCGCGGGACGGGTGACCGCGTTCGACGCACCGGCCATCCACCGGGGGATACGGCTCACTTCACCTGCTCGGTCCGGGCGGCGGCGTACTCCCGGAGCTTTTCGATGCTGGTCAGGACCAGGCCCTCGCGGCGGGCGAACTGGACGAGCTGGGGGAGGCGGGCCATCGTCCCGTCCTCAAGGATGATCTCCACGATGACGCCGGCGGGCGCGAGGCCGGCGAAGCGGGCGAGGTCGACGGCCGCCTCGGTGTGGCCGGGCCGCTCCAGGACGCCGCCCGGACGGGCCACCAGGGGGAAGATGTGGCCCGGCCGGCGCAGGTCCTGGCCGGTGCCGTTCAGCATGAGCTCGATGGTCCGGGCCCGGTCGGGGGCCGATATACCGGTGGTGACGCCGTGCTCCGGGCCGCCGTCGACGCTGACGGTGAACGCGGTGCCGTGGTGGTCCTCGTTGCGCTCGACCATCGGGGGCAGGCTGAGCTTCGCGGCCTGCTCCTCGGTCACCGAGACGCAGACCAGACCGCGGCCGTGGGTGATCATGTAGTTGATGGCCGCGGCGTCGGCGTACTCCGCCGCCACGATCAGGTCTCCCTCGTTCTCCCTGTCCTCGTCGTCCACGACGACGATGAGCTCCCCGCGTGCGATGGCGGCCACGGCCGCCGCCGCGTCGTCGAGAACGATCGGGGCGTCGAGTGCGACGGGAGCGTCTTCAAGGATCTGCGCGGTCATGTCGGTTCCTTTGCTTGACGTGGGCTTGAGCTGTGAGGTCGTGCACCGGTCAAGGATTCGATGGCGCGACATCGATGGTTTGTCATCGATGTCTCAACACCGATGCCTCATCATGCATGTCCCAGCATCGTTGTCGCAACACCATTCTGGGTGTCCATGAAAGTGGTAGCCGCCCTTCCGGATGGACCGAGACAAGCCACCGGGGCCGGATAAGGCGTATATCGATGACGTAGCATTGAATGATGTGGCATGGATGCTGCATCATCGAGAAATGATGTGATCACCCGCGCGTTCACAGCCGTCCACCGACAGCACGCCCACAGCACCCCCTGGAGCCGCCATGTCCAGCCCCCCGACCGCCACGGACACGACCTTGAGCCGGGCGCCCGCCACGGCCGAGCCACCAGCGCACGACTCGGAACTGCGCTACCTCCTGCTGGCCGCGCAGCGCGAGGGGGCCCGGCAGATGACCGCGCAGCTCAGGCCCTTCAACCTGACGCCGGCCCAGGCGGAGATCCTGCTGGTACTGGCCGAGCGCGCCCCGCTCACGCTCGCCGAGGTGGGCCGCCTGATCGTGTGCGAGAGCGGGAGCCCCAGCCGCATCGTCGACACCCTGACCAAGCGCAGCCTGATCGACCGCGAGCCCGGCCAGGTGGACCGCCGGGTCGTCTATCTGCGGCTGACCCCGCGGGGGCAGGAACTCATCCCCGTACTGCGCGGCATCGACACCCAGACCGACGCGATGATCACCGACTGTCTGAGCCTGGAGGAACAGGCGGTCATGACCCGCGGCCTGCGCCGCATCCTCAGCGGCACCCCCAGCGGGACGGCACTGGCGGCCCGCTTCGAGTACGAGAAGTAGCGGACCGGCACCGGGTACGAGAAGTAGCGGACCGGCACCGGGTACGAGAAGTAGCCGGCCGGCACCGGTTACGAGAGGCGGCCGGCCGGTGCGGGGATCGGCCGCTGCCGCTCGCCGAGAAGTTCGCCGCGGCCGTGAAGGCCGGGGACG
>NZ_JBHWZP010000171.1:0-19972 GCF_042728395.1 Streptomyces sp. NPDC060205 | reverse complement strand
GCCCTGCTCCTTGCCGTACTTGACGGAGGCGTCCTGCCAGGACTTCAGGCCGTCGGTGAGCTTGGTGTTGCCGACGTAGGCCTTGCCGACCGTGTCGTTGAAGATCGAGTTGGCGTACTGCTGGAAGGGCAGGTACGACCAGTCGTCCGCGACGTTGGCGGCGGAGTCCGCGAAGATCTCGTTGGCCTTCTGGCCGCCGAAGTACTCGAACTCGGTGTTGAGGAACGAGTCCGCCTGGAGCTCCGCGTTGGTCGCCGGGAAGGCGCCCTCCTTGACGCGGCTCTGCACACCGGCGCCGGAGTTGGCGTACTCGACGAAGGCGTAGGCGAGTTCCTTGTTCTTGCCCAGCTCGGGCACGGTCAGCGAGCTGCCGCCGTTCTCCGCGCTCGCCTTGTCGCCCTTGGTCCAGGCAGGCATGGGCGCCGCGCGCCAGTCACCGGCGGCGTTCGGGACGCCGGTGACGAAGTTGGCGGGCATCCAGGCACCGCTGGGCAGGGTGGCGAGGGTGCCGTCGCCCAGGCCCTTGTACCAGTCGTCGGTCCAGCCGTTGATCGGCGCGACGAGCTTCTCGTCGATCAGCTTCTGCCAGATGTCCGTGTACTTCTTGGCGCCCGCGTCGTCGAAGTTCACCGACACCTTGGTGCCGTCGACCTTGTAGGGGCGCGAGCCGGCCTGCCACAGGAGGCTGGTGGTGAGACCCGCGTCGCCCGCGTCGTTGGCGATGTAGACCTTCGGGTCGGCCTTGTGCAGCTTGCGGGCCGCGTCGAGGTACTCGTCCCAGGTGGTCGGCACCGCGATCTTGAACTTGTCGAAGATCTTCTTGTTGTAGTAGAGCGCCATGGGTCCCGAGTCCATGGGCAGGCCCCAGACCTTGTCACTGCCCTGGGTCACGGCGTTCCACGGGCCGGCGGTGTACTTGGACTTCAGCTTGTCGGCGCCGTACGGGGCCAGGTCGCTGAGCCCCTTGGTGAGGGCGTACTGCCCCAGCGCGAAGTACTCGACCTGCGCGACGTCGGGAACACCCTTCTCGGCCGAGATGGCGTTCGACAGCGCGGTGTAGTGCTTGTCGCCCGACCGCTCGGCGACGAGGTTGATCTTGACCTTGGGGTACTTCTTCTGGAAGTCGGCGGCGACCGTCTTCAGCGTGGGCTCCCAGGCCCAGACCGTGACCGAGCCGCCCTTCTTGAGGGCCGCCTGGATGTCACCGGCGGAGACCGGCTTCGAGCCGGAGCTGTCGTCGTCGGAGCCACCGCAGGCGGTCGCGCCCAGGGCGAGGACGGAGAGGACGGCGAGGCCGCGCATCAGGCGGCTGGTCGTTCTGCGCATGGAGGTGCTTCCACTTCTTCGTGGGCGGGACAGGGTGAGGGTGGAAAAGCGGCTCTGGGGGGTGGTGGCCTGTGAGTGGTGCGTCATTCCTTGACGCTTCCGGCGGCGAGGCCGGACTGCCAGTACTTCTGCAGCAGCAGGAACGCGGCGATCAGCGGCACGATGGTGAGCAGCGAACCGGTGATCACCAGGTTGAAGATCACGTCTCCGCCGATCGTCTGCGCCTGGTTGTTCCAGGCGTCCAGACCCAGGGTCAGCGGGTACCAGTCCGGGTCCTTCAGCATGATCAGCGGCAGGAAGTAGTTGTTCCAGGTCGCGACCGTGGTGAAGAGCAGGACGGTCACGATGCCCGGAGCGAGCAGCGGCAGGGCGACCGTGAAGAAGGTGCGCGCCTCGCCCGCCCCGTCGATCCGCGCGGCCTCCAGCAGTTCGACGGGGATCGCCTCGGTGGCGAAGACCCACATCAGATACAGACCGAAGGGCGAGACCAGTGAGGGGATGATGACCGCCCACGGGGTGTCGGTCAGTCCCATCTTGCTGAACATCAGGAAGGTCGGCACCGCGAGCGCGGTGCCCGGCACGGCGACGGCACCGATGACCACGGCGAACACCTCGCGCTTGCCGGGGAAGTTGAACTTGGCCAGCGCGTACCCGCCGAGGATCGCCAGGAAGGTGGCGCCGCCCGCCCCGAGTCCGACGTACAGCAAGGTGTTCAGCAGCCAGCGGACGAAGATGCCGTCGTGGTACGTGAACGTGTCGTGGATGTTGGACCAGAGGGCGAAGTCGTCGGCGAACCACAGTCCGGACGAGTCGGCGAGCCCCTCCTGGGTCTTGGTCGCGCTGATCACCAGCCACAGCAGCGGAACCACGGTGTACACCAGGATCAGACCGGTCAGCACGGTCAGCAGGACGCTGCGCCTCGGGCGCCCCGCGGAGTGCTCACGGCGCTTGCGCAGCCGGGGCACGGCCTTGGTCGTACCGGTGGCCGCGGCGGATGCGGACGGGGAGGCGGAGGTGGCGGAACTGCTCGTGCCGCTCATGCTGCTCATTGCTGGTCACGCTCCCTTGCGCATGCCGCGAAGCTGCACGACGTAGGCGATGACCATGGTGATCAGCCCCATGATGATGGCGACCGCCGCGGAGTAGTTGTGCTGCTGGCCGTTGAAGGACAGCGAGTACGTGTAGAAGTTCGGGGTGAAGTCGGTCGTGATGGCGTTGCGGGCCAGCGGCCGCAGGATGCTCGGCTCGTTGAAGAGCTGGAAGCTGCCGATGATCGAGAAGATCGTCGCGATCACGAGGGCGCCGCGGATCGCGGGGAGCTTGATGGCGGTGATGACCCGGAACTGTCCGGCGCCGTCGATCTCCGCGGCCTCGTAGAGGGAGTTCGGGATGACCTTCAGCGCGGAGTAGAAGATCAGCATGTTGTAGCCGATGAACTCCCAGGTCACGATGTTGCCGATGGAGGCCAGCACCAGGTCGCTGGAGAGCGGGTCGGGCAGGGTGACACCGAACGCGCTGTTGATGTCACCGACCAGCCCGTACTTGGTGCCGTACATGAAGCCCCACATCAGGGTGGCGACCACGGCGGGCACGGCGTACGGCAGGAAGATCGTGATGCGGAAGAAGTCCGTGCCGTAGAGCCGGCCGCTGTCCAGCGCGAGGGCGATCAGCAGGCCGATGAAGAGCATGATCGGCACCTGGACGGCGAGGAAGAGCGAGACCCGGCCGAGCGAGTCCCAGAACCGTTCGTCCTGCAGCGCCTGCTGGTAGTTGTCGAAGCCGACGAACTGCGTGCCGCCGATCAACTGGTCCCGGAACAGGCTGAGATAGATCGAGTACGCGATCGGTGCCAGGAAGACGAGGGCGAACACGGCCACGAAGGGACCGATGAAACCCCACCCCGTCCAGGAACGGCGGTCACCCTGTGCCGGAGGCCGTGACTTGCGCGGCTTGGCGGCCGCCGGCGGTTGTAGCGTCGTCATGTCGTTCCTCGCTCGTCCCTCTCGCGAAAACCCGGCGTCCTGCGCCGATGATGTTTGCGTAAACACGAAGGCCCTCGAAGGCCCGTGGCCTGTTATGTTTACGTAAACATCTGATGGCGGCATGTCTACACTGCCCCGTTGACGGTGGTCAAGGGTCATTTGAGGAAACTACGGTTCTCAACGACGAGGGGGACGGGTGGACACAGCGGACAGCGCCTCGGCGAGCAGGCCGCAGGCCGCGGCGCGCACCAGGAAACGGGCTTCCCGCCGGACGGCGAGCGCCTCCATGGCGGACGTGGCCAGGCTGGCGGGCGTCTCCTCGCAGACCGTCTCGCGGGTCTCCAACGGTTACGCGGGCGTGAACGAGGAGACGCGCCGGCAGGTGCTGGAGGCCATGCGCGAGCTGGGCTACCGGCCCAACAGCGCCGCCCGTGCGCTCAAGCGTGGCGAGTTCCGCACCATAGGCGTGATCACCTTCGGCCTGTCGACCACCGGTAACGTCCGCACCCTTGAGGCCATCGCGACCTCCGCCGCGCACGAGGGCTACGCCGTGACGCTGCTGCCCGTCGCCGTGCCCACCCAGGACGAGGTGCGCGGCGCGTTCTCCCGGCTGGGGGAGCTGGCCGTCGACGCCGTCATCGTCATCCTGGAGGTCCACCTCCTCGACGCGGTGACCCTCTCTCTGCCGCCCCACATCAAGGTCGTGGTGGCCGACTCGGACGCGGGTGACCGGTACACCGTCGTCGACACCGACCAGGCGGGCGGCAGCCGGGACGCCGTGCGGTATCTGCTGGACCTCGGCCACGAGACGGTCTGGCACCTGGCGGGCCCCGAGGAGTCCTTCGCCGCCCAGCGCCGCGCCGACGCCTGGCGCGCCGAACTCACCGGCGCGGGCCGCGCCACGCCCCCGCTCGTACGGGGCGACTGGTCGGCCGAGTCCGGCTACCGGGCCGGCCTCGAACTGGCCGAACAGCCGGACTGCACCGCCGTGTTCGCCGCCAACGACCAGATGGCGCTGGGCCTGCTGCGGGCGCTGCACGAACGGGGCCGGTACGTGCCCGACGACGTCAGCGTCATCGGCTTCGACGACATCCCCGAGGCGGGCTCCTTCCTGCCACCCCTGACCACCGTCCACCAGGACTTCGCCGAGGTCGGACGCCGCTGCGTCGAGGGCGTACTGCGGCAGATGGGCCAGGACACCCCGGAACACGGCACGACACTGGTGCCGACACGACTCGTGGTACGGGACAGCGCGGGGGCGCCGCGGTTGCGGTAGCCCATACTCGGTGGCCGGTGGCCGGTGGCCGGTGGCCGGTGGCCGGTGGCCGGTGGCCGGTGGCCGGTGGCCGGTGGCCGGTGGCCGGTGGCCGGTGGCCGGTGCGGGGCCTGGCTGGAGCATGCTCCTCATGGCCCCGGACACGGCTCATCGGCGCGTGCCGGCCGGAAGCACTGATCATGCGGACGCGCCGGAGATGAATCCGGACGCGTCGGCGGACGTACTGACGGTTGTACTGAGAGGAGAGATTCTTTGATGACACAACCGGCAACCGCAGAAGGACTGTTGGCGTGGGTGCCCGGACGCGGGCTGATCGCGGGGCTCGCCGCCGACACACAGCTGCTGGTCGCGGACTCCTGGCTGCTCAGGGACGGACAGGTGCGCGGCCTCGACCGGCACCGGGAGCGGTTCCTGCGGGCCTGCGGCGACTGCGGAGGGCCCTCTCTCCCACAACTGACCGAGTTCTGGCGGGACATGACGGCGGCGCTGCCCCGCACGGGATCCTGGTTCCCGCGCGTCGAGCTGGTGGCCGGCTCCCTCCAGCTGAGACTGCTCCTGAGGCACGCCCCGCCGCTCGCCCCTGATGTGCGGGTGTGGGCGGCCGGCCAGCCCGATCCGCGTACCGTGCCCCGCCGCAAGGGGCCTGACCTGGACGTCCTGGCCCGGGTCCGGCAGCGGGCCGCCGGCCAGGGCGCGCAGGAGGCGGTGCTGATCGCCCCGTCCGGCGTGGTGCTGGAGGCGGCCACCTCCAGCGTCCTGTGGTGGGAGGACGACGTCCTGTGTCTGCCCCCGCCGCAGCTGCCGATCCTGTCCGGTGTCACCACGGGCCTCGTCCAGGAGCACGCCCTGCGCAGCGGGATCCAGCTGGCCCACCGCGAACGAACCCTGGACCAGCTGGCCGGCCGCGAGGTGTGGCTGGTGAACGCCCTGCACGGAATCCGTCCGGTGGCCGGCTGGGAGGGGCGGCCCATGGAGGCGGGCCCGGCTCCACGCGCGAAGCAGTGGCAGGAATGGCTTGACGGCCGTCTGGAACCGCTGCCGACCGACTGACCGATTGACCGACTGGCTGACCGGGCAACCCACCGAAAAAAGTGCGCGCCGGGCCGATGGAACGCGGCCCGGCACGCAGGACAGGTTGCTCAGGGAGCGATGCCCACACCGTCGATCCGGCTCCAGGCCTTCTCCTGGCCGGACGTCATGGCCGGCCACCGCAGCCCGCCCGGACGGGCGTTGACCTTCGAGGCGTACGAACCGGGCCGGAAGTCCGGGTCGTAGAAGCAGCCGGTGCCGTGGTCGGCATCGAAGGCGGGGCAGGTGGCCGCGACCGACTTCGGCGTCGGCTTCCGGCCGGTGCGCACCCAGGAGTCCAGCGCGGCGATCGAGTTGGCGTACTCGGAGTCGCTCAGCCCGCTGTGCTCGCTCTCCCGCGAGAACGTCTGCACGAGGTTCCGCTCCCGGCCGGCGCCACGCAGGCTGTCCCGGTACGCCGACTCGTGCTCGACGAACGCCGTCGGATCGTCGATCGCGTGGAGCGTGAGCACCGGGATGTCGACCTTGCCCGTCAGGTCACTGTCGTACGACAGGTCGCGTACGGCGGTGGGGTCGGCGGAGAAGCGTTCGACGCCCGCGTTGAGCGCCTTGTCGTCATGGGACCCGGAGTAGCGCACCCCCTGGTTGCCGAACGGATTGCGGCCGCCGAGCCGGTTGTGCACGATGTCGCGGAACGTGAAGGTCGCGAACCGCAGATGCGACTCCAGCGTGCGCTCGGGCACTCCCGTGACGCCGAGGATGTCGTCCAGGTTGCGCTGCTGCACGGCGGTCCGCTCCTGCGGCGCGGACTCGAAGCCCGTGCACTCCTGCAGCCGGGCGCCGAGCCCGGCGGACGTCATCGTCGAGCCCTCCCGCAGCCCCTCCCACAGCGGGTACTGGACCTCGGTGGGACGAGGATGGTTCCGGCAGTAGTACTGGTAGACCACGCGCAGATCCACGCGGTAGTCGTAGCCGCGCGACCCGCCGCCGAGGACACCGTTGGTCAGCAGCGCCCCGTCGTACGGACCGCGCCTGCCCGCGCCGTACGTCTCCACGACCTTCGCGGCGACATCGCCACCCCAGGACTGACCGTGCACATACGTCCGCTTCGGCTCGCCGAACTCCTCGACGAACAGCCGGCGCACCTTCTCCGTGTCGGCTGCCGCCATCCGGGTCCCGTACCCACCGCGGCGGTACGACGAGCCGGCCCACGCGTAGCCCTCGTCCACCATCACCGACCAGCGCTCCAGGTCACCCGTGCTGCGCTCCGGGTCGGACTCCGCGCCGAGGTCGGGCCCGCCGTGCGCGTGCACGACGAGGGACCTGTTCCAGTTCTTCGGGACGGCCATCGCGTAGTAGGCGCCGTCGGCGTCCCTGCCGGTGTAGCAGGTGGCCTTGCCCGCGAGGTTCGCCGGGCACTCCACGGCCGCTGGCGCGCTCGCGGCCGTGGCCGTCGTCGCGGAGGCCGGCCCGGAGAGCGTGCCGAGGAGGATTCCCGCGAGACCGGCGGCCACCGCCGCCCGGCGGCGCCGGAGAAAACCGGACCCGCCCCGCAGCTCCGACGTGTTCGGCCGCTTCCTGTCCATGACGTGCTCTCCCTCTCCTGGCGCACCGTTGCGCGACGGGGCCGATGCTAAGGAGAGGCGCGGCGAAAACCCATGGCTTGATCATTGCGTTCATTGAGTTCGTGATCGGACCGTGCACGACCGACACCCCGGGGCGCGCGGCGGCCGTGAGATCCTGCTTCCGCGCCAGGAGCTCCGTGACTCGGGGGGATCATCCGTGCTCCACATACATTTCTCCACGGCGGATCTGAGCCGGATCCGCATCGCCCAGGAGCCGGACCCGGCCTGGGAGATCCTGCTGAGCCTGCACGCCCTCGGCGGCCCGGCCGATCACGTGGTCTTCGGCCCGTGGAAGTCCGAGACGCTCAGCCGCCTCGACCCCTCGGCACGCATGCTGCTCGCGCTGGCGCCGCCCCTCGGCTACTCGCCCGACTTCCTCACCCCCGCCGGTGCCCCCGACGTGCGTTCCGTCGTCGACGCCGTGCTCAGCACCGGCCGCAGGCAGCTGCGGGCCGACCTCGCACAGTTCGCCGTCCGGCGCCGCACACCCTCCTGGACACGGCTGCTGGCGGAGGGCGACGCGGAGACCCTCGGCCGGCTCGGCAGCGCCCTGCACCGCTACCACGACCGGGTGCTCGCCCGCCGCTGGGACCGCATCCGTGCGGCGACCGAGGCCGAACGGGCCCTGCGCGCCCGCGACTTCCTGGACGGCGGAGCCGAGGGACTGCTCGGCGGTCTCGGCCCGTCGGCCCGCTGGGAGGCCCCCGTGCTGACGGTGGACTACCCGCTCGACCAGCAGCTCCGTCTGCGGGGCAGGGGACTGCGCCTGATTCCCTCGTACTTCTGCTGGCGAAGGCCCATCACCCTGCTGGACGAGGAGCTGACACCGGTCCTCGTCTATCCGGCCAACCGCGGCCTGCACCTGCTCACCGGACCCGAACGGCCGGGCCGGTCGGCGCTGGCCCGGCTGCTGGGACAGGACCGGGCGTCCGTGCTGGAGGAGATCGCCCTGTCCGGCGGAACGACCGGGGAAGACATCGCCCGCCGGCTCGGCATGTCGCCGGTGTCGGCGGGCGAACACACCGCCGTCCTGCGGAGCACCGGTCTGATCGCCACGCACCGGGGCGCCGACACCGCACGGCACACCCTGACCCCGCTGGGCCTGGCACTGATCGAGGGACACCTGCCGATCGACGGCCTGCCGTACGGGACAGGTCCGCCGGGCGCGCAGCACTGACATACTCCACGACCAACGGTGTGTGCCCTCAAGGAGGTTGCCGGTGACCCAGGACTCGTCCGCTCCCGACACAGCGGCGTTAGCGAAGATCGACTCGACGGTGCCGCATTCGGCCCGGATCTGGAACTACTGGCTCGGCGGCAAGGACAACTACCCCGTCGACCATGCGGCGGGAGACGCGTTCCGCGAGGTCTTCGGCGGCATCACCGACCTCGCCCGCGGCTCCCGGGCCTTCCTCGGCAGGGCCGTGCGCCACCTGGCCGGCGAGGCCGGGATCCGGCAGTTCCTCGACATCGGCACCGGCCTGCCGACGGTCGACAACACCCACGAGATCGCCCAGCGGGTGGCCCCCGAGGCGCGCGTCGTCTACGTGGACAACGACCCCTTGGTCCTCACCCACGCCCGGGTCCTGCTGACCAGCAGCCCCGAGGGGGCGACGGACTACGTCGACGCCGACCTGCACGACCCCGCGACCGTCCTGCGGGAAGCGTCGAGGACCCTCGACCTCGAACAGCCGGTCGCACTGACGCTGATGCAGGTCAGCGGACACATCACCGACTACGAGGAAGCACGCCGCATCGTCGCCGCGCTGATGGCGGCGCTCCCCTCCGGCAGCTACTTCGCCTTCAACGACAGCGTGGACACCAACAAGGCCAACGCGGACGCCACCCGTCTCTACAACGAGAGCGGCGCGGCACCATACCATCTGCGCAGTCCGCGGCAACTGGCCGGTTTCTTCGAGGGGCTGGAGCTGCTCGCCCCCGGTGTGGTCCCCATCGACGACTGGCGCCCCGACCCTGAGGCGGCCCCCTTCTCCGGCGAAGTGATCGCGCTCGGCGGCGTCGCACGCAAACCCTGAACCCGGGAAGTCCGGGGCGGACCGGTGGGACGGCGGCGGCGCGGCTCACCGTCGGCGGGCCCGCCGGCCCCCGTCGTCCGCGATCGCCTCGATCACCTCGGTGAGTGCCGTGAGGCTGTGTCCGCTCACGAACGCGTCGCAGTGCGGGAGGGCGGCGGCCATCCCGCCGGTGCGCGGGGTGTAACCGGGCGCCGCCCTGCGCGGGTTGACCCAGACGATCCGATGGGCGAGCCGCGCGAGACGGGACATCTCGCGCCCGACCGCACCGGGATCCTCTCCTTCCCACCCGTCGGAGAAGATCACCACCACCGCCCCGCGCGCCATGCCCCGGCGGCCGTACCGGTTGGTGAACTCGGCCAGCGCATGACCGATCCGGGTGCCGCCCGACCAGTCGGACGCCGCGCCACCCACCCGGTGCAGCGCCGCGTCCACACCGGCCGGACCGGTGTCCCGCAGCACCGGTGTGAGCCGGGTGAGGCGGGTCGCGAAGACGAACGCCTCCGCCGCGCCACAGGCCGCGGCACGCGGAAAGAGCCGCAGGTAGGCGCGGGTGTACGGTTCCATCGAGCGGGAGACGTCGCACAGCAGCACCAGCCGTCGCCGCCGCAGCCGGTCACGGCTGCGTGCCAGGGACAGCACCTCGCCCCCCGTGCGCTGTCCGGCGCGCAGGGTGCGGCGCAGATCGATGCGGCGCCCCCGCCCGCCGGTCTCCTGGCGGCGTCCGCGGCGCAACGGCGTCCGCAGCGCCAACAGGGCGAGCAGCCGCTCCGCCTCGGCCAGTTCACCGGCGTCGAGAGCGGCGAAGTCCTTGTGCCCGAGGACCTCGGCCGCACTGCCCACGGAGGGCAGCGCCTCGGTCCGCCGGTCCCGGCCCGCTCTCCGGCCGCGGTCGCGGTCCTGCACCACGAGGGCGCCGCCCGGCAGAGGCGCGGCGACGGCGTCCGGAGCGGCCCCGGGCGGCACCGCGGCCCGCCCGCCCACGGGCTCCGGCTCGACCCTCGCCTCCGGCCGCCCCCGGTCCTGGCGCACGGACAGCGACACCGACCGCGGAAGGCCACCGAAGACGGTGCCGAAGACCCGGTCGAACGCACCGATCTGCTCGCGCCCCGTCACGAAGGCCAGCCGCGCCGCCCAGTACAGCGCCGCCCGGTCCACCGGCGGCAGCAGACGCAGCGCCTGCAGGAACCGCACCGACCGCTCCGGTGTCACCGCCACCCCGGCCCGGCGCAGTTCCGCGCTCAGCCGGACGCCGAACTCGGCCCGGTCGAAGGGCGGAACGTCCACCGCTGTCACGCCCGAGGGCCCGCGACCAGCCAGTCCGCCCCGCGTTCGCGCACCGACTCCTGGTCCTCCCGGTACTTGAGCAGCGAGCCGAGGGTGCTCCCGGCGGCCCGCGCGTCCAGGACGTCCACACCGAGCAGCCTCAGCGCGGAGATCCAGTCGATGGTCTCGGCGATCCCCGGCGCCTTCTGCAGCTCCAGCGCCCGCAGCCGCCGTACGGCCGCCGCCACCGCGACCGCCAGCTCGCGGGACGTGCCGGGCACCCGGCGGCGCACGATCTCGATGAGCCGCTCGGTCGGCGGATAGTCGATCCAGTGGTACAGACACCGGCGTTTGAGCGCGTCATGCAGGTCACGCGTGCGGTTGGAGGTGAGCAGCACGACGGGCGGCACCTTGGCCCGTACGGTGCCCAGCTCCGGAATGGTGACGGCGGCCTCGGCGAGCACCTCCAGCAGGAACGCCTCGAAGTCGTCGTCGGCGCGGTCGATCTCGTCGATGAGCAGGACGGCGGGCGCCGGGCCGGGATGGCTGAGCGCGGCGAGCACGGGCCGGCGCAGCAGATACGCCTCGCTGAACAGGTCGTCCTCGCCGATCTGTTCGTGCCGTGCCTCGGCGAGCCGGATGCCGAGCAACTGGCGGGGATGGTTCCACTCGTACAGCGCCTCGGCCGCGTCCAGGCCGTCGTAGCACTGCAGCCGGATCAGCGGGCTGCCCAGGATCGCCGCCACCGACTTCGCCGCCTCGGTCTTGCCGACGCCCGCCTCGCCTTCGAGCAGCAGCGGCTGGGGGAGGCGCAGCGCCAGGAAGAGGGCGGTGACCAGGCCGTCGTCGGCGAGATAGCCCAGCGCGTCCAGGGCGGTGCGCAGACTCCCGACAGCGGGGAGGGCGCGCTCGACGTACTCGCTCACGAAGCCCCGGCCTCCGTCTGCGCCGCCGCCCGCGCCGTCGCGTACCGGGCGGGGTCCTTCTCGTACGCCTCCCGGCAGGAGGGACAGCAGAACCACTGCCGGCCCGCGCCGCCCGCGTCCGAGTACGGGGTGGTGCCCGCCGAACCGGCGACCTCCATCCCGCAGACCGGATCGGTGGCCGTCACCGTCACCGGGGCGCCCACCCGGACCTCTTCCGCCGCGGCCGTCGGCGAGCGCACCGCCTGGATCACCTCCGCCAGGATCGACACCGCGATCTCGCCCGGTGTACGGGCCCCGATCCACAGGCCCGCCGGAGTGCGGACGCGGGCCCGCTGCTCCTCGTCCAGCTCGTGGGCGAGCCCGGCCAGGACCGCCGCCCCGCGCCGGGGACTGGCCACCAGACCCACGTACGGCACCCCGGCCCGTACCGCCGACAGCAGGGCCCGTTCCTCGTCGCGGCCGTGCGAGGCGATCACCACGGCGTGGGGCCCGGCCGGTGCCCCGGCGCCCGGGGTGCCGAGCGCGTCGGCACCGGACACCGACGAGATCGCGTAGCCGAGCGCCGGTCCGAAGTCGAGCAGGGACCGTGCGATGGGGGAGTCGCCGAACACCAGCACGCGGGGCGCGGGCCGCAGCGGTTCGAGGAAGATCTCCAGTTCACCGCCGGACAGACACGGATTGCGGACACTGACCGCGCCCTCCTCGACGACCGGTTCCCCGGTGCCGTCGGCCGTCTCCTCGGGCGAGATGCGCAGCAGCAGGGACTCGCCGTCGCGCAGGGTCCGCAAGGCCTGGACCCGTACCGTGGCCTCCGCGCAGACCCCGCCGACGAAACCCTCGATCCTGCCGTCGGCGAGGACCAGCGCGGTGTCGCCGGGGCGGGCGCTCGCGGGGCGGCGGGCGCGCACGACGGTGGCCTTCACGAACGGCACCCGCCGGCCCGTCAGTTCGGCCATGCGTGCTTCGAGCGGCCCGGCCCGCGGCGGCGCGACGGGCACGACGGGGACGACGCGGCTCATTGCGGTGCCTCCACCTCGCCGCCCTGCAGCGCCTGCCACACCCGGCTCGGGGTCAGCGGCATGTCGGCATGGCGTACACCGATGGCGTCGAGGACCGCGTTGACGACGGCCGGCGGTGAACCGACGGTCGCGGACTCGCCGATGCCCTTCGCCCCGAACGGATGGTGCGGCGACGGCGTCACGGTGTGGTCCAGCTCCCAGGCGGGCACCTCCAGCGCGGTCGGCAGCAGATAGTCCATGAAGGACCCGGACAAACAGTTGCCGTCCTCGTCGAAACCGATGATCTCCATCAGCGCCATGCCGATGCCGTCGGCGAGACCTCCGTGCACCTGGCCTTCGATGATCATCGGGTTGATACGGGTCCCGCAGTCGTCCACCGCCACGAACCGCCGCACCTTCACCGAGCCCGTGCCGGGATCGACGTCGACCACGCAGACGTACGCGCCGAACGGGTACGTCATCTCGGGCGGGTTGTAGACGGTCGTCGCCTCCAGATGGCCCTCGACGCCGTCCGGCAGCTCCAGCGAACCGTGCGCGGCGAGCGCGATCTCCTGGATGGTCCTGGTCATCGAGGGATCGCCCTTGACCGACCAGCGGCCCTTCGTCCAGGAGAGATCGTCGGGGGCGACCTCCAGCATGGCGCCCGCGACGATCCGCGCCTTGTCCCGCACCTTGCGCGCCACCACGGCCGCCGCGGCCCCCGACACCGGCGTGGAGCGGCTGCCGTACGTGCCCAGGCCGAAGGGCGTCCGGTCGGTGTCGCCGTGCACGACGTCGATGTCCTCGGGCGGGATGCCCAGCTCCTCCGCGACGATCTGCGCGAACGTCGTCTCGTGGCCCTGCCCTTGCGTCTGCACGCTCAGCCGGACGACCGCCTTGCCCGTCGGATGGACGCGCAGTTCGCAGCCGTCCGCCATGCCGAGACCGAGGATGTCCATGTGCTTGCGGGGCCCGGCGCCGACCGTCTCGGTGAAGAACGCGAGCCCGACGCCCATGAGTTCGCCCCGCGCCCGCTTCTCGCTCTGCTCCTTGCGCAGCTCCTCGTACCCCGCGAGATCCATGGCCTTGCGCAGACAGGCGGGGTAGTCACCGGAGTCGTACGTCCAGCCGGTCTTGTTCTCGTACGGGAACTGCTCCGGCCGCAGCAGATTGCGCATCCTCAACTCGGCCGGATCCGCGCCCAGTTCGTCGGCGAGGCAGTCCACCAGGCGCTCGATGAGATAGACCGCCTCGGTGACCCGGAACGAGCAGGCGTACGCGACCCCGCCGGGCGCCTTGTTCGTGTAGACGCCCGTGACCCGGCAGTGCGCGGCCTCGATGTCGTACGAGCCGGTGAAGATGTGGAAGAAGCCCGCCGGGTACTTGGTGGGCTGCGCCGTGGAGTTGAAGGCGCCGTGGTCGGCGAGGACCTTGACCCGGACCCCCAGGATCCTCCCCTCGCGCGTCGCCGCGATCTCGCCGGCCATGTGGTAGTCGCGGGCGAAGGACGTGCTCATCAGGTTCTCGGAGCGGTCCTCCATCCACTTCACGGGCCGCCCGGTGACGATCGATCCCACGATCGCGCAGACGTACCCCGGATAGATGCCGACCTTGTTGCCGAAACCGCCGCCGATGTCGGGGGCCACCACCCGGATCTTGTGCTCGGGGATCCCGGCCACCATCGCGTACAGCGTGCGGTGGGCGTGCGGGGCCTGGGAGGTGGAGTAGAGCGTGAGCTTGCCGTCGACCGGATCCATCGAGGCGACCGCCCCGCAGGTCTCCAGCGGCGCGGGGTGGACCCGCGGATAGAGCATGGTCTGCTCCACGACGACGTCGGCCCGCGCGAACACCTCCTCGGTGGCCGCGCTGTCGCCCGCCTCCCAGTCGAAGACGTGGTTGTCCGTACGCCCCTCCAGGTCGTCCCGGATGACGGGAGCCTCGGGCGCGAGGGCGTGCCGGGCGTTGACGACCGGGTCCAGCGGCTCGTACTCGACGTCGATCAGCTCGATCGCGTCACGCGCCGCGTAGTGGTCCTCGGCGACGACGAACGCGACCTCCTGGCCCTGGAAGCGGACCTTGTCGGTGGCGAGCACGGCCTGGGTGTCCATCGACAGGGTCGGCATCCAGGCCAGGCCCAGACCGGCCAGGGTCTCACCGGTGATGACCGCTGTGACCTTGGGGTGCGCCTCGGCGGCGGACGTGTCCACGGAGAGGATGCGGGCGTGCGCGAACGGGCTGCGCAGGACCGCGCCGTGCAGCATGCCGGGCAGCTGGATGTCGTCGACATAACGGCCCCTGCCGCGGACGAAGCGGGGGTCCTCCTTGCGCTTCATCCGGCCGAAGCCGATGGGCCGCTCGGGCGCCTGGCCGTGTTCCTGACCCTGCTCCTGTTCCTGCTCCCGCGGTGTCGCCGGGGGTTCGTCGACGGCGGTCATGCCTGGCTCCCCGTTGCTGTTGCTGTTGGTGTGGTCGTGGCTTCCGGGGCGGTGGCGGTGGCCTGTTCCCGGGCCGCCCACCGGATGGACCTGACGATGTTCAGATAGCCGGTGCACCGGCACAGCTGGCCGGAGATGGCCTCCCGGATCTCCTGGTCGGACGGGTCCGGATTGCGGTCCAGGAGCGCCCGGCCGGTCAGCATCATGCCCGGCGTGCAGAACCCGCACTGCAGACCGTGCTGCTCGATGAACCCCTGCTGCACGGGGTCCAGCCGGTCGCCGTCCGCCAGATCCTCGACCGTACGGATCTCATGGCCGGCCGCCATCACCGCGAGCACCGTGCAGCTCTTCACGGGCTCGCCGTCCATCAGCACCACACAGGTGCCGCAGTTGCTGGTGTCGCACCCCCAGTGCGTGCCCGTCAGCTCCAGGTCGTCGCGGAGGAAGCGCACGAGCAGATGGCGGGGTTCGACCTCCCGGGTCCGGTCCTCACCGTTGACGTTGACGGTGATCCGCATACGTCTCACGCCTCCCCTGTGGTGCCCTGGGCGGTCCGTGCCCTTGCGACGGACCGCCGCAGGGCCCGCCTGGTGAGTTCGCCGGCCAGATGCCGCTTGTACTCGGCGCTGCCCCGGCCGTCGGTGACCGGCGAACAGTTCACGGAGGCCAGCCGGCCCGCCTCCTCGTACAGCGCCTCGGACGGTTCGCCGCCGTTCAGCAGCTCCTGCACCGCGTCGAGGTTCAGGGCGCCCGCGCCCACCGCCGCAAGACCCACGCCCGCGTCGGCGATCCGCCCCTCGCGCAGGGTCAGCGCGACCCCGGCGGCGGCGACGGCCCAGTCGCCCGACTTGCGCTCGACCTTCTCGTACGCGCTGCCCGCCCCCGGCAGGACCGGGATCCGCACCTGGACCAGCATCTCGCCGACGCCCACCGCGGTCTCGTACGGGCCCTGGTGGAAGTCGGCCATGGGCACGACCCGTTCGCCGCCCTCCCCGCGGATCACCACCCGCGCGTGCAGCGCCCCGCACACCGCGGACAGGTCCTCCGAGGGATCCGCCTGGCACAGGGAGCCGCCGATCGTGCCCCGGTTGCGGACCGGCGGGTCGGCGATCACCTTCTCCGCGTCGTGGACGATGGGGAAGCACCGGCCGACCAGCGGTGACTCCAGGAGGGTGCGGTGCCGGGTCAGCGCGCCGATCCGCAACTCGTCACCGACCTGTTCGATGTGGTCGAGTTCGTGCAGGTCGTTGATGTCGACGAGCAGTTCGGGTCCGGCGAGGCGCAGCTTCATCATGGGCAGCAGACTGTGTCCGCCGGCCACGACCCGCGCCTCCTCGCCGTAGCGCCGCAGCAGCTCCAGCGCCTCGGCCACGCTCGTCGCACGCCGGTAGTCGAACGAAGCGGGTACCTGCACGGCACGCTCCCTCCCCTTGAGGACCGGGCCGGTGCCCCGCGGGTCCGGCGGTCGGTCCGGGGGAACCATCGCGCGGTCGTACGGGCCGGTCAACGGCGACTCAAGCGAATGCTTAAGTCGGCCGGCGACGGAACGGGTCCTACCGGCCGAACAGCCGCTGTAATGGCGGACATGACGCTGACTCAGCTGCGCGCATTCGTCACGGTGGCCCGACTGGGTTCCGTGAAAGGCGCGGCCCAGTCGCTCGGAGTCACCGAGGCCGCCGTCTCCGGAGCGGTCGCCGTCCTCCGGCGCGAACTGGGCGATGTGCTCTTCATCCGGGCCGCCGGCGGGATCAGCCTCACCCCGGGCGGCAGCAGGCTGGCCGCGGGTGCCGCCGAGATCGTCGGTCTCGCCGAGGAGACCCGGCACCGGGTCCGCCAGGCGAGTTCCGGCACCGCCCATCTGCGGGTGGCGTCCACCGAGGCCGGTGCCGAGCAGGTACTGCCCGCGCTGCTGACGTCCTTCGGGCGCCGGCAGCCCGACCTGGACGTGGAGACGCTAGCCGTGCCCGTGGCGGTCTTCGGCGACCTGCTCCGCGACCGGCGCGCCGACGTCACGATCGGGCCTGCGCCGCATCAGGCCCCGGGCGTCGAGTCGATACCGTTCCTGCGCTTCCAGCTGGCCGTCGTCGCCGCCCCGGACCATCCGCTGAGACACCGGCAACGGCTCGGCCCGGCCCAACTGGCCCACGAGCCCTGGCTGCTGGGCCCGGCCGGGCTCGACCCGGACACGCTGTCCGGCGCCTTCCTCGCCCACATCGGAGTCGAGGCGACCGGCGCGAAGGCCTTCCCCAGCGTCACGGCCTCGCTCAACGCGGTGGCGGCCGGAGCCGGACTGTCGGTCGCCTTCCTGCATGTCGTACGCGACGACCTGCGGCGCGGGTCGCTGGTCCGGCTCGACGTCACGGGCGCCCGGCTGAGCGGCATGCTGTACGCGAGCGCGCTCACCGGTGAACGCCGCTCGACGACGGCCGCCGCGCTCTGCCGCTTCGTGACGACACCGGCCGCGACACAGGCGGTGCTGACGCGGTCCAACGGGGTGCCCATGAACGAGTTCCGTCCGCCGGTCCACGTCACGATCTGGAGCTGACGTCCGCCGTGCCCGCCGGCCGGGGCCACCCGGCGTCTTAAGCAAAGGCTGAAGAGCGCGTTGACGGTCGGGCGGGCCGCGCCCATCGTGTGTCCGTCATGGACTTCACCAACGAGTTCCGAGTGAACCTGCCGCCCGACGAGGCCTGGGACCTGCTGACCGACGTGGAGCGGATCGCTCCCTGTATGCCGGGCGCCCAGCTCACCGGCGTGGACGGCGACGCGTACAACGGGGTCGTGAAGGTCAAGGTCGGACCCATGACCGTCCAGTACAAGGGGGTCGTCTCCTTCGAGGAGAAGGACGAGGCGGGGCGTACGGCGGTGCTGCACGCGCGCGGCCGTGACACCCGGGGGCAGGGCAACGCCGACGCCCGCGTCACCGCCCGCCTGGTCCCGGACGGCGCCGGGACGCGGGTCACGGTGGACACCCGCCTCACGATCACGGGCCGGGTCGCGCAGTTCGGCAAAGGGATGATCGAGGAGATCAGCGGACGGCTGCTGGCCCAGTTCGTCGACAACCTGGAGGGGCAGCTGGCGGCGGAGAGGCGCCGGGAGCGGCCCGAGGCAGGCCCAGGCGAATCCCCGGCACAGGCACAGGCGCCGTCGCCTGTGGCCGCGCCCGGACCGGCCACGGTGGGGGCGGACACCGGCCCGGCCCCCGGCGCGGAGGCCGCGGTACCGGCCGCTGCCGCCCCCGACGCCACCGTGGCGAACGGGGTCCGCCCTGCGTCCCCGCCGCCCGCCCCCGCGGCGGTGCAGCCCCTGAACCTGATGAGCGTGGCCCGGGGCGCGGTCCTGAAACGAGCCCTCCCGGCCGTACTGCTGCTGGCCGCGATCGTCATCGCCCTGATCATCTGGCTCACGCGGTAGAACCGCGGGTGCGGATTTCGCGCTCAGCCCGTGTGTCGACAGGATGGGGGCATGAACGACATCCGTACCCCCCGCCTGCTGCTGCGCCGCTGGCGGGACGACGACCTCGTGCCCCTGTCCGAGATCCACGCCGACCCCACGGTGATGCAGTGGATCGGCGACGGCCGGCCGCGGTCCCTGGAGGAGACCGCGGAGGACATCGAGGCGTGGGAGGAGGAGTGGGACGACGAGGGGTTCGGGGTGTTCGCCGTCGAACTCCTCGGCTCGGGCGAACTCGCCGGAGCCGTCGGCCTGTACGTCGCCGACTCCCCGCCCGAGATCGCGGACCGGATCGCCCTCACCTGGCGGCTCGGGCGGGTCTACTGGGGGCAGGGGTACGCCTCCGAGGCCGCCCACGCCGCGCTTGAGTTCGCCCTCCAGGACCGTGGCATCGACCGGGTCGTGGCCGCGCCCCGCCCGGGCGACAGCGCCTCCGCGAACGTACTGGAGAAGCTCGGCATGACGATGGAGGGTGCAGTGCAGGACCCGGTCCACGGACACGACCTCCGGCTGTACACGATCGACCTGACGGAGTACGAGGGCTGACCGGTCCGATGCGCCGACGGCCGTCGGCGGACCTGCCGACGGCCGGTCCTGTCGACGGCCGGGCACAAATGGCCGGAGTTCGCCCTGGCCCGTCCCGGTCGGGCTACGTACGATGCGATCGCTCCCGGCCTTCACAGCGCCTTCATTGAACCTTCACAGGGTCGGGTCCCGGTGCGCCTCCGAGTGACGGACGTGTAGTTGATTGATTGACATGTCCATGTCCACCCATGCGCGCTGTCGTTCCACCGCTTTCCGCCTGACCGCCTGATCCCAAGCACCTGGTCCGCGACGGCCCCCGTACGTGGAGGCCGCACCCCCCATTTCGCGGCGGGGCACGCTCCCCGCCGCCGGAACACCGACGCAACGGATGGGAGCACCATGACCGGTGGACTGCTGCTGAGCGGCGCTGTCGCCGCTCTGTTCGCCACCGCACTGCCCGCGCACAACCCGTCGAGCGTGATCGTCGACCCGCCCCCGGACAAGATCGTCATCAACGTCGCCACCGTGAACGGCTCCGGCTGTCCCCAGGGCACCGCCGCCGTCGCCGTGTCCCCGGACAACACCGCCTTCACGGTCACCTACAGCGACTACCTCGCCCAGGTCGGAGGCAACTCCGATCCCACCGCGTTCCGCAAGAACTGCCAGCTCAACCTGGTAGTCGCCGTGCCGGGAGGATTCACGTACGCCATCGCCAGCGCGGACTACCGCGGCTTCGCCTCGCTCAAGGCGGGGGCGACCAGCACCGAGAAGGCCTCGTACTACTTCCAGGGCTCGTCGAACACGGCCTCCATCACACACCCCTTCAAAGGCCCCTACGACGACAACTGGCAGGCCACGGACACCACGGAATGGGCCCAACTGGTCTGGGCGCCCTGCGGTGTCCAGCGGAACTTCAACATCAACACCGAGATCCGCGTCAGCGCGGGCACATCGGCTCCCAGCAGCACCAGCTTCATGACCATGGACTCCACGGACGGTGAACTCAGCACCATCTACCACCTGGCCTGGAAGGAGTGCCCCGCCTCCTGAGAGCCTGAAGAGCCCGCACCCGGGCCCCTCGGCCGGCTCCTCCGCACC
>NZ_JBHWZP010000170.1:0-20468 GCF_042728395.1 Streptomyces sp. NPDC060205 | reverse complement strand
GGCGCTGGTGAGCGCGGCGAACGCTGTTCCGCATTAGGCGCCCAAGCCCCGTCAGGGGCGCGGGGAACTGCGCGGCCCGCCCCCACCGGCCCGCAGCCGAAACAGTGCCCCGGCGCTGACAGGGCTTGCCCAGCTCCCGCGCGGGGCGTGCACAGGACCTGCCGTTAGCCTGCCTCTTCGTATGGAAAACGGACGGAACGCAGCCGACGCGGCACGCGTGATCGCCCGGGCGCTCGTGTACGCGGTGGTCGGCGGGGTGGCGTTGCTCGCCGTCGTCACCGTCGGGTCGGTGCTCGGGCCGATGGTCGTGCTCGATCTCGCCACCCCCGCCATGGCCGCCTGGTGGACCGTGTTCACCGCCGTCGCCGTGCAGGGCATCCCCTTCCTGCTGCTGGGCACGGTCGTGTCGGCGGCGATCGGCGCGTTCGTTCCCGAGCGGGTCTTCCGGCGCGTACTGCCGAAGAACCCGGCGCTCGCCGTACCCGTCGCCGGGGCGGCCGGTGCCGTGCTCCCGGGGTGCGAGTGCGCGTCCGTGCCCGTGGCGGACAGCCTGATGCGGCGCGGGGTCGCACCGGCCGCCGCGCTCGCCTTCCTGCTGTCCGCGCCCGCCATCAACCCGGTCGTCCTCGTCGCCACGTCCATCGCCTTCCCGGGAGATCCGGCCATGGTCGGCGCCCGGCTCGTCGCGTCCCTGGCCACCGCGGTCGCGATGGGGTGGCTGTGGGTGCGGTTCGGCAAGGAGGAGTGGCTGCCGTCCGTACGTCGCGGGGGCGGCGCGGCCTCCGGGGCGGGCGGGTGGCGGGGTTTCCGGGACGGGCTGCAGCACGACTTCCTGCACGCCGGGGGGTTCCTCGTGCTGGGGGCTGCCGCCGCGGCGTCGTTCAACATCCTGGTGCCGCGGTCCCTGCTCGACGTGTTCACCGGCTCGCCGTGGCTGTCGGTGCTGCTGCTCGCCGTCCTCGCCGTGGTGCTGTGCGTGTGCTCCGAGGCGGACGCCTTCGTGGCGGCCTCGCTGACCGGTTTCTCGCCCACGGCCCGACTGGCGTTCATGGTCGTCGGCCCCATGGTCGACCTCAAACTGATCGCTCTCCAGGCGGGGACCTTCGGGCGGGCGTTCGCGGTGCGGTTCTCGGCCGTGACGTGGGTGGTGGCCGTGGTGAGCAGCGTGCTGGTGGGCGGGTGGCTGCTGTGAGCTTCCGCCCGCGCTCCGGGCTGCGCCTGCGTCTGCGTCCGCAGGGTGTGCTGCTGCTCCTGTGCGGTTCGGCGCTGCTGCGGATCGCCCTCTTCAGCGAGCTGTACCTGCGCTATGTGAAGGAGGGCCTACGCCCGTACCTCGTGGTCTCCGGCGCGGCCCTGATCGCACTCGGCCTGCTGGGCCTGCTCGCCCGAACCCACGACGAGGAAGAGGAAGAGTACGAAGGGGACGAGGACGAGGACGAAGGGGACGAGGACGAGGACGAAGGTGAAGGTCACGACGAAGCAGCCGCCCCCGACCGGTCGGACACCCACGACCACGCCCACGACCACGCCCACGACGACACCCGTAACCCCCGTATCGCCTGGCTCCTCACCGCCCCCGCCCTGGCCCTCCTCCTCTTCCCGCCGCCCGCGCTCGGCTCGTACAGCGTGGAACGCGAGGAGGCGCGGGTCGCGGCGCAGGGCGCCGGCACCTTCCCGGAGCTGCCGGCCGGGAACCCCCTCGATCTGACCCTGGGCGCGTTCGCCTCACGGGCGGAGTGGGACACGGGCGCGTCCCTGAAGGGGCGCACGGTCCGGCTGACCGGCTTCGTGACCCGCGACGACGACGGCGCCTGGTCCGTGGCGCGGCTGCGCGTCACCTGCTGCGCCGCCGACGCGCAGGCGCTCAAGGTCGAGATCCGCGGCGAGGACGCCCCGGCGGCCGACACCTGGGTGACGGTCACCGGAACCTGGCACCCCACGGGGAAGCCGGGGACGGACGCGGCCCGCCCCGTACTGGACGCCGTGTCGGTGAAGAGGACGACGGCGCCCTCGGACCCGTACGAGAAGCGTTGAGCCGCCGAGCCGCCGAGCCGTTGAGTTGTCGATTCGCGGTTCAGGACCCCTGAGGTGCGGATCGACGGCCGGGATGCCGTCGCGCGCGTGCTACGCCCGGGCGTACCGGGGCCGCCTGATGACCGCCGAGGGCCACGCGGTCCCGCAGCCGGAGTACCCGGACGTCCTGGGCCGCTGGAAGGCCGACCGCCCGGAGGCCCCCGGCCCGGAACCGGCCATGGGCGCGGTCATCGTGGGGGGCGTGTTGCGAGGACCAACGCGTGATGTGACCGGGTAAGTCGTCCATTCGAGGCCGATGTCCCTGATTCCGGCGTTACAGTTCCCTCCTGATGCGCAGGGTGTGGGGCGCGTCACACATCGCGACAACTGAGCCGCCAGGCAACGCCTGGTCGGCGGTGCATCTGGGGGGCCTCGTGCACGAGATGGTCAAGGGCGCCAATGTCGAACTGACGGCGTTGAGTGAAGACGTGGGATCGGTCAGGGTGAGCCTGGGCTGGAGCAGCCCTACTGGCGAAGGCGACGCGGATGTGTCCGTCCTTCTCCTGGCGCCGAACGGCAAGGTCCGCAGTGACGCGGACTTCTACTTCTACAACAACCCTGTGGCGGCGGACGGTTCCGTGCAGTTGTTGGGCAAGACGCCCACGGCGGACGGCAGCGAGGACCGCATCACCTTCGATCTGACCGCGATCCCGGCGGACGTCGAGCAGATCATTGTGGCGGCGAGCCGTTACAACGGAGCCAGGTTCGGGGACCTGGACGATGTACGGGTGACGCTGGCCGACGGTTCCGGCGAAGGGCTGCTGCGTTTCTCCATCGAGGATGCCGGGGCGGTCGGCGCACTGCTCTTCGGTGAGCTCTATCGGCGGGCGGGCGACTGGAAGTTCCGCGCCCTCGGCCAGGGGTACGAGTCCGGACTCGCCGGTCTGGCCCAGGACTACGGCGTCGACATCGACGATGACGCGGGTGAGGTCGAGGAAGCCGAGGCGGCGGAGGCCGAGCCGGAAGTCGCCGGGGAGTCCGGGGCCTTGGCGGCCGCGCCCCCAGCACAGACGGGGGCGGCTGCAGCACCGGCCGACGGTCCTGCTCCAGCTTCCCTTCCTGTTCCCGAACAGGCGGTCGCGGAGCCGGAGGTGAAGGTACCCGTCGAGCCCGCGGTCAAGTCGGTGCCCCGGCCCCGTACGGCCAAGAAGAAGGTCACCTTGCCCAAGGTGGCCAAGAGGTCCCTTGCCGAGAACGACTCCTGGCGGGCGGCCCGGCTCTTCCCGGTCTCCGCTCTCAAGAGCGACCGCGACAGGGAGACCCGCGCTACGTCCGTGCTGCTGTCCGTGATGGCGCAGGTGCCGGAGTTTGGTCGGCGCCTCACCGCGGAGTTCGGGGCGCCCGCCGGACGCATGGAGACGTTCACGGAGGTCTCGCTGCCGCACGGCGACTCTCCACGTCGGCCGGACGGTGTGATCAGAGTGGAGCGCGCGGGGAAGTTGTGGACCGCGCTGGTCGAGACCAAGACCAATGGCAACTCCCTCAAACCCGACCAGGTCCAGGCCTACGCGGACATAGCCGCCCGTCGGGGCTACGAGGCGGTGATCACCCTGTCCAACGACGTGGAGCTGGACGGCAGCCCGCTGGTCGACGTGAAGTCGGACGGCCGGCGCAAGCACAAGGTGGCGCTGCGGCACCTGTCGTGGGCCGACGTCGCCCACCAGGCCCAGATGCTGATCCGCCACGAGGGCGTCGGCAACGCGGCGCATGCCTGGCTGCTCCAGGAACTTCTGCACTATCTCCAGCACGACAACTCCGGATGCCACGGATTCCAGAACATGGGTCCGGCCTGGGTGCCCGTGCGCAACGGCATCGACGACGAGACCCTCTGCCAGGGTGACAAGCGAGCGGTGGAGGTGGTCGAGAACTGGGAGCGCCTCGTGCGGCAGGTGTGCCTGCGGCTGGGCGGCGAGCTGGGACAGAAGGTGCTCCCCGTGCAACGGGCGAAGCGCGGGACCGACCCCCGCGTACGTCGGGAGGCTCTCGCCGACCAGCTCTGTCTGGCGGGCAGGCTGGACTCCGAACTCCGTATCGAGGGCACACCGGGCATCCTCACGCTCTCCGCGGACCTGCGGACCGGCAAGCTTCGTACGTCCATCGAGATCGCCGCCCCGGAGCAGGGCTACCCGCTTACCTGGGCCAAGCGGCTTGTCCGCCAGCTCTCCGATGCCCCTGCCGACGTGCATGTCGAGACCTTGCTGGAAGGACAGACGGGTGGCCCTCGCGGGACTCTGGAGCGATTGCGTCCAGAGCCCGGTGACCTTCTTCCGAAGAACAACGCCGAGATCGCCGGCTTCCGGCTGTCGCTCTTCCGGAGCATGGGGAGCAGCCGGGGCAACGCCGAGTCCGGATTCATCCGGAGCGTCGACGAAGCCGTGGACCGCTTCCACGACCACGTGGTCATGCGGCTCGACCGGAGCCCGGCTTCAGCCCGGCGGTGAAGTCCCTGGGCCCAGCCACCCCTGCGGCAGCCACGGCAGGTCGTCCGTGTGTGGGGGTGGGGGGCCCGTGCGGGCCAGGAGGATGGCTACGTCGTCCTCCGAGGTGGACGGGTCCAGGTGGGTGGTGACCGTTTCCAGGAGGGTGGGGAGGGGGGCCGCCGGGTCGAGGGGGAGGTCGGCCAGGGTGGTGAGGCCGGTTTCGATGTCGCGGTCGCGGCGTTCGATCAGGCCGTCCGTGCACAGGAGGAGGACCGAGCCGGGAGGCAGGGGGACCGTCGTGGCCGAGAAGGAGCCGAGGCCCACTCCCAGGGGCGGGGCGACCGGGAGGCCGAGCAGGGTGCGGGTGCCGTCGGGGGCCACGAGCAGCGGGGGGACGTGGCCCGCGTTGGAGAAGGTGGCGCACTGCCTGCGGGGGTCCAGGAGCGCCAGCAGGCAGGTCGCCACCCGGTCCAGTTCCAGGGTGAGCGCGGTGCGTTCGGCCTGCAGCAGGATGAAGTCCGGGGTGCTGCTCTGGACGGCCAGGGTGCGCAGCACCGAGCGGTACTCGCTCATCGCGGCCGCCGCGCGGATCCCGTGCCCCATGACGTCCCCCACCACCAGCAGCGTGCGGCCGTGGGGCAGCGCGAGCGTGTCGAACCAGTCGCCGCCCACCTCCGCCCCCGCGCCCGCCGGCAGATAGCGGCCCAGGGTCTCCACGCCGGGGCCCGTGACGGTCGGGGTGTTCAGGAAGGCCCGCTGCATCTCCAGGGCGGTCTCGTGCTCACGGGTGTAGCGGACCGCGTGCGCGATGCCCGTGGCGGCCCGGTCGGTGAGGTCGCCGAGCAGTGCCGCGTCCGCGTCGGTGAGGCGGGGGGAGTCACCGGCCCGGAACACGATCACCGCGCCCACCGGCTCCTCGTCGACCGCGAGGGGCAGGTAGATGCCGGAGTGCGCGCCCATCCGCCGGAAGTGCTCCTTGCGTTCGTACGAGAGGGAGAACTGGCGCATGGCTTCGTCGGCCGGGTGGGTGAGGACGAGCGGGCGCCGGTCGGCCAGTACGTGGGCCATGGGGGAACCGGCCCGGTACACGACGAACTCGCCGAGGAGGCCGAGCGGCGAGGACACCTCCGCCAGCTCCGGTGTGGTGGCGAGCGCGATCCGGCGCAGCCGCAGCGGATAGCGGTCCGAGGGCACCTGGGGCGTGCCCTCCGGGTCCACCACGTCCACCGCCGCGTAGTCCGCGAAGCGCGGCACCAGCAGGTCGGCCAGCGCCTGACAGGCCTGGCCGAGGTCGAGGGTGGCGCCGGTGCTGCGGTTCGCCTCGTCGAGCAGCGCCATGCGGTTGCGGGCCCGCACGAGGTCCTCGCGCCCGCGCAGCGCGTCGGTGACCTCCATGACGACGCCGGCCACCCCGAGGATCTCGCCGGACGGTCCGGTCAGCCGGTGGTAGGCGCCCAGCCACCACCGGTTGTCGCCGGTCGTGTCGGCCGGGGTCTGTCCGCCGACGGTGATGACCTGCGGAACTCCCGTACGCAGCACGGTCGCGAGCAGTTGCTCCGAGGCCTCCAGGTCCGGCAGCACGTCCCGCAGCCGGCGGCCGAGGTGCTCGGCGGCCGGGACGCCGTTGAGCCGCGCGAGCGCGTCGTTGAGGTAGAGGTAGCGCAGCTCGCCGTCGAGTACGGCGATACCGGCCGGGCAGTGGTCGAGGAGCCGCCGGGCCAGCGTCAGCTCGCCGAGCAGCCGCTCCGCGGACTCCCCCACGTTCTCGGAGCGGTGCACGGCGTCCGCGAGCGCCGCCAGTTCCGCCTGGGTCAGCAGCATGCGCGGGTCGGGCCGAACCTGGTCACCGGGCACCCGTCCACAGCATCACGGCCCCGTCCCGCCGACCAACGGGAGGGACTGTCCGGGTGATCAGGACAGTCCCTCCCGGTCACCGGCCCTAGGGAACCGGCGCGGACGTCGGTTCGGGCTCCCGCGGGACAGCGCCGCCGGGGGAGTCCGCCAGGTGCCAGATCTCGTTCGCCGTCAGTCTCGCGTACGCGTCGGGCGGGAGGTCGCCGGTGAGGCCCGCGACCCGGACGGGCTTTCCGCCGCGCTCGGCGAACAGGGCGAGGGTGAGGGCGAGCCGGGGCGAGTACACGCTCCGCCAGGCCGTCCGGGCGCCCGGCCCGCTGCCCGCGCCGGCCGAGTGCGCGACCGGTGAGGCGGGCGCGGCCCTGGCCGGCAGGAAGGTCCCGTCCTCGGCGCCGGGCACGAAGGCCCCGTCCTTGACGCCCTGCCGCGCGTTCAGCAGTTCGGTGACCACCGCCGTCTCCTTCCCGCCCATCGCGGTACGCGTCTTCGGACGTGCGGTGTGGACCGTACGGCCCGCCTTGGTGATCTTCGCGACGGTGTACGGGGCCGCGTAGGTGCCGTCGGCGGCCAGCGTGGCGTACGCCGAGTTCAGCCGCAGCGGCGTGGGGGCCGTCTCCTTGACGAGTCCGCCCAGCGGGTCGCCGAACCGCAGGCCCTTGTAGGTGAACGGTTCGAGGACCGTGCCCGCCTCGACCGCGCCGTCGACGGCGTCGTTGAACGGCTGGTGGGCGTAGTCCGCCCCGCCGTACAGCACCCGGACAGCGCCGTCGCCGGGGACGGTCGCGACGACGGCCGTGTGCAGCCGGGCACCGTCCACGCCCTTGCCCCGCGCGCCGCCCCGGCCGGCCTTGCCGCCCTTTTCGCCCTTGCCGCCCTTGCCGTCCGCGTCGCCGTCGGGCGTCCGCTCGCGCACCAGTTCCGCCGTCTCGTCCTGGAGGCCGAGGTCGAAGGTGGTGTGCACCTTGTAGCCGCCGCGCGCCAGCTGGTCCTCCGTGATGCCGAGCCGGTCGGCGGCCTCGGCGGACGCCGTGTCGATCAGGTACTGCCGCTGGCCGTTCGAGCCGCCCGGCGGGTAGAAACGGAAGGCGGGGAAGCGCGCGGCCGTCCGCTCGCGGGCGCTGATCGCGCCCGAGTCCGCCATCGCGTCGAGCACCCACGCCCAGCGGCGCTCCAGCGTGCCGGTCACCTTCGCGTCCGCGCCCGCCCGCTCGTAGTACGAGGGCAGGTTGAGGATGGAGGCGAGGGCGGCGCCCTGGGAGACGGTCAGGTCGTGGGCGCCGACGCCGAAGTAGTTGCGTGCGGCCGACTCGACGCCGGCGGCGCCGCGGCCGAAGTACACGGTGTTGAGGTAGCCCTCCAGGATCTCGTCCTTGGCGCGCGTGCGGTCCAGCTTCACCGCGATGAGGGCCTCGTGCGCCTTGCGCTTGAGGGACTGCTCGGGGGTCAGCAGGGCGTTCTTCACGTACTGCTGCGTGATCGTGGAGCCGCCCTGGCGGTCGCCGCCCGTCACGGTCGCGAGCGCGGCCCGCAGGATCGCGGAGGGGGCGACCCCCGAGTCCGTACGGAAGGAGCGGTTCTCCGCGGCGATCACGGCGTCCTGGACGTGCCGTGGTACCTGCTTGAGGGGGATGTCCTGGCGGTCGACCGGTCCGCGCCTGCCGAGGTACTCGCCCCCGGAGTCCACGAAGACCGTGCTCTGGCTGACGGTCTCCGGGTGCGGCTCGGGGATGGGGGTCATCCGGTACGCGACGACGACCGCGGCGCACACCAGGAGGAACAGCGTCAGCAGGGCGGCCAGCACGCGGCGCAGACGGCGGACGCGGGTGCGGCGCCGGCGGACGCGTATCCGCCGCAGGAAGGTGCCGGTGCCGCGCAGGCGGGTGCCGCCGCGGCGGAGCAGGTCACGGGCGTTCACGCGGGTCTTCGCGCGGGCGTTCATGAGGGGGTGTCCGTCCGTGCGAGGAGGGTGCCGGCGGAGTCGTAGGCCTTCACGGTGATGCCGGGCGAGGACGTGCCGCCGCCGGTGAGCGGGGCGTCCACGTACCAGGCGGACCAGCCGGGGGAGCCCGCCAGGGTGAGCAGGCGGGCGGTGAACGTGCCCTCGGCCGTGCGGACTTCGACGCGGGAGGCCTCGCGGGTGCCCCGGTGGACCCCGGAGAGGAAGATCCGTTTCCCGTTCGTGGAGTCCGCCCACAGGGTCAGGGACGCATCCGAACCCGCGGCCCCGCCCTCGCCGGAGCCCTCCCCGGAGTCGCCCTTCCCGGCGTCGCGGAACTGGTTCGGCTGCCCCGGTGCCGACACGTGCGTACCGTCCTTGGAGAGCCACAGTTGCACACCGGGCGCGGCGGCGACGCGTTCGCCGGGTGTCACGACCCGTACCGCCGCCTTCTCCACGGAGACCGTGACCCCACCGGATCCGGAACCCGTGCCGCGCACGGCCCCCATGACCAGGGGTACGAGGAGCAGGGCGCCCGCGGAGGTGAGCACCGCGGTGGTGAGCCGGCGCCGCCTGCGGAGCGTGCGCCCGGCCGCCTCGATGGCGGGCGCGGGAAGTTCCGCGTGCGGATCCTCGAACGGGCCTTCCGCGCGGGGGACTTGGGAGTCCGGCCGGGCAGGCGCCCCCTCCCGGAAGGCGGGGTGGGCGCGCAGGGCCCTCTCCGCCCGGCGGTCCGCCGCCTTCACCGCGCCCCGCGAGGAGTTGAGGAGCGCGGCGATCTCACGCCGGGTCAGACCGTCCCAGTGCCGGAGCACGGCCACGGCCCGCCGGCGGGGCGGAAGGCCCGCCAGCACCTCGGTGAGCGGGTCGAGCGGATCGGGCACGTACGGCTCCGGCGTGGAGCCGGAGCGCTTGGAGTGCCTGGAGCCTCCGTTGCCGCCGGAGCCCCCGTTGCCGCCGGAGCTCCAGGGGCGCCGGAGACGGGCGGCCACCCGGGGCCTACGTCGCAGAAAACCCCGTACCAGAGCCCGCCGGACGTAGAACTCCGCGTCGTCGCCCGGGACTCGGCGCCGCGCCCAGACCTCCGCCACCGCCGCTCTCGCGCGTCTGTCCGCGTCGGCGGAGTTCCCCGTGAGCAGACGGGCGGTGCGCGTGAGCCGGGGCCAGTACTCCCCGGCGCGGGCGGTGAAGTCGTCGTCCATGGTCAGTCGAGCGCGACGCTGCGCGCCACTCCCTCCGGATCGGCCCTGCCGGGTGCTTGTGCTTCGATGTACGCGACCTACGCGACCTGTGTTGCGTACGTGACGTACGTGACCTGTACGCACGACAGAGGCAGCCGGGTTGCACGGGACTTCCGAGAACAGCGGCAGGGGGTGTGGCGGGGGGTATGACCGAGGACGAGTTCGACGGGTTCTACGCGGCCGCGTTCCCCCGGCTGACCGGGCAGCTCTACGCCTTCACCGGTGACCACGGTGAGGCGCAGGACGTCGTCCAGGAGGCATTCGTCCGGGCCTGGGACCGGCGGCGGGAGTTCCTCGCCGACGGGGCGCCCGAGGCCTGGATCCGTACGGTCGCGATGCGGCTCGCGGTGAGCCGCTGGCGGCGGGCCCGGCGCTGGCTGGAACTCGTACGCCGCAATCCGCCGCAGGAGCACACCCCGGGGCCGGGTCCGGAACGGGCCGCGCTCGTGGCCGCGCTGCGGGAACTGCCCGAGGCGCAGCGCATGGCTGTCGTTCTGCACCATCTGTGCGACTTGAGTGTCGAACAGGTAGCCTCCGAAACCGGTGCGCCCACAGGGACGGTCAAGGCCCGGCTGTCCCGTGGCCGGGCGGCGCTGGCGCGGCGGCTCGGCGAGGCCGACGAACTGGGTGAGAGGGAGGACGACCGTGTCCGATGAGCTCACGCCCGCCCGCCGGCCCGAGCACGAGGACCCCGGCGAAGGTGCGGACCGCTCCGAACTCACCGTCGCCCTGCGCGAGTTGGCCCAGGACCACGAGACCCCCGTGGCCGTCCCGGGGGCGGAGATCCGCCGTCGTGCGGTACGCCGCCGCCGGCGCCGCAAGGCCTCGCTGACCGCCGTCACCACGGCCGGGGTGGGCGCGCTGGCCCTGGCCCTGGCCGTCGTGCTCACTGATGGCGAAAGCGCCCGGTCGGTTCCGCCCGCGGCCAGTTACGGCGTGAAAACGCCCCCCGCGACCTCCCGGCCCTCTCCGGTCGTCGCCGCCGCCCGGGTGGATCTCGACCGGCGGGTACTGACCGCCGAGGGACGCACCCTGCCCGTCTCCGTCGGGACGGGCAAGTCGCCGACGCCGACCGGGCTGATGACGGTCACCGCCAAGTACAAGGCGACGATGGTGCCGGGCGCGGTGTCGGGCTGGAGCGCGTACGACGTCAAGGCGACCTGGGTGATGCGGCTGCGCGGCCCCGACGACCGTACGAACTATCTCCTCGCCCTCAGCTGGGACGAGAAGGCGCCCGGCAACTACGACATCACCGGTGGCGCGATCGGGATGCGCACCGCGGACGCGATGTGGCTGTACAAGGTGCTCAGGCCGGGAGCGGTGGTGGAGGTCGTGGGAGCGGCGGCGCCGCGGCCGACCGAGCAGTCCGTGCAGCCCGGGCCGTCGCTGACGGACAGCGGCCTCCAGGCCCCGCCCGAGGGGGTGGCCACCGAAACGGGGGCGGTCACGGACACGGGGACGGCCGGGGCGAGCGATCCGACCGGCGCGGCGCGGGCGAAGGAGCCGTCGGCGGCGGCCGGGGGCACGGACACGGGGCCGTGAGGCGCCGACGGCCGTTGCGAGCCGCCGCGGGCCACATCCTTTGGGGTGAGCTTTACTGCGCGTTAGTTGCAGGAGCGGTGACATGGCGTGAGGGTGGGGGCAGTTCCACGGAGGCCCGCACGACTGCCTCCCGATGACCACCCCCTCCTCCTGGCGTGCCTCCCTCTCTCGGGAGGAGCGGGGTGTGGCCTCGTACGCCGACGGGGCCGGTCGTCAGTGATGGGGCATGAGCCGGTCCACCACGCGGCGGGCCGCTCCCGGGCGCGGCCCGGGGACCACCGCCGGACGCTCCCAGTCGCAGGGCGGGGTCGGACGCCGGAGCGGGACCGCGCCCTGCTCCTTCAGCGCGACACTCACCAGCCCCAGGAGCAGTTGGACGTCGGCGTCGCAGTCGAGGAGCACGGTGATCCAGGAGGCGCCGGGGCGGACTCTGATCGCGCTCGCGTGCAGGAGTTGGGGAAGCAGGCGCTCGACCGCCGTGGGTGTCAGGTAGAGGTCGGCGGAGTCGTCGGAGTGGAAGTGGACGATCTCGTGTCCCGCCGAAGCGAAGGCATGCCCAACGGCGCACCGGGGCGGGCCACTTACCAGGTTCGGCCAGGTCTCCAGAAGAGCGATGGCGCGAGGGGCCGCGGTCATAACCCCATCCTCGCGCACGCTTCACCTGGAGGACCACCCCCAGCAACCTCCGACTACGCGCACCGCACGGCCGGTTACCCGATCACTGTCCGGCGAAGCGGAACAGGTTGCAGCGGTACGCCTCGATGTCCCGGCGCCTGAGCGTCGCCACGACCGGGAGCAGGAGGCGGTAGCGCAGGGGCAGCCGGTGCGCGACCGGGGCCGGCAGGTGCGCCAGCGTGCGGGAGTCCGTGAGGCTGAGGCCCGGCTCCCACTGTTCGAGCGCACCCGGGTTGTCGCAGCTCCAGCGCATCCGGGCCGTCACCGCGGCCAGCACGTCATGGCTGTCCTGGGCGTCGACCACGCGGGACGCGGCGGTCTCCAGGGCGAAGCGGGCCCCGGGCAGCTCCTCGCCGACCTGCTGGAACACCGTACGGACCAGCTCCGCCTCCAGATAGACCAGCACCGCCTCGGCGACCAGGAAGTACGGCCCCGGGCTGGTGCCGCGCACCTGCTCCATCCACTGCGGATCGGTGACCGAGGCGGAGACCATGTGCCGCCGGTCCGTGTCCTTGAAGAACCCCCGCCGCAGGGCGATCACATCGGGCAGGTCGAGGTCGAACCAGTGGACCGTGCCGTTGTCGAGCCGTTCGAACCGTGTGTTGAGTCCCGTGCCGATCTCGACGACCGTGCCGGACGGGTGCCGCTCCAGGAACTCCCGTACCCACTGGTCGAAGAGCAGGGTGCGCAGGTTCGCCCCGAGCAGGCTGCGCGCGCCGTCGAAGCGGGAGAAGTCGTAGTCGAGGGCGTCGACCATCTCCACAGCCTGTGGATCACTGAGCAGTCCGTGCGCCTTGCGGGTCTCGACCGCACGGGCGTAGAGGGGGATGAGCAAGGTCTCCTGGACCTCGCCGAGTCGGGGCGTGCGCTTGTCCACCGGACCTCTCCTCTCCACCGGCCCGTTCCTCGGGCCGGCCGTGCGGGGCAGGTCTCCCAGGCAAGCTAGCCGAGCCGCCCGCGGCCGGCAGCCCCCCGCGTCACCGGCGCAGCAGTTCCCGTACCGCCCCGACGACGACGTCCGGGGCCTCCTCCGCCATGAAGTGGCCGCACGAGACGGTGCTGTGCCGCAGGTCGTCGGCCCACGCGGACCACAGCGCGGCGGCGTCGAAGCCGAGGGCCGCGCCCCAGTCCTGCTGGAGCACGCTCACCGGCATCCGCAGCCGGTTGCCGGCCTCGCGGTCGGCCCGGTCGTGCGTGACGTCGACGCCCGCGGAGGCGCGGTAGTCCGCGACGATCGACGGGACGGCGGCGCGGCACGCGGCGAGGTAGGCGGCACGGACGTCCGCCGGTACGGCCGCCGGGTCGCGCGTCCAGACGTCCAGGAAGTGGCCGAAGAACGCGTCGGGGCTCGCGCCGATCAACTGCTCCGGCAGGCCCGGCGGCTGGGCCATCAGGTAGAGGTGGAAGCCGATCGCGGCGGACGTTCCGCGCATGACCTCCCACATGTCCAGCGTCGGCAGGACGTCCAGGGAGGCGAGGTGGGTGACCGTCTCCGGGTGGTCGAGACCGGCGCGGATCGCGACGAGGGCGCCGCGGTCGTGGCCGACCAGCGCGAAGCGGTCGTGGCCGAGCGCCTTGGCGACCGCGACGACGTCCGCGGCCATGGCGCGCTTCGAGTACGCCGTGCCGTCGGGGTCGGCGGGCTTGTCGCTGGCGCCGTAGCCGCGGAGGTCCGGGCAGATGACCGTGCGGTCGGTGGCGAGCTGCGGGGCTACGTGGCGCCACATGAGGTTGGTCTGGGGGAAACCGTGGAGGAGGACCACGGGGGTTTCCGTGCCGCCTCCGCCGACGGCGACGTTCAGCTCCGCTGTGGTGGCGCCGGGGATGCGGTGCTGGGCGAAGCCGTTGATGGTGGGAGTGGTGGGAGTGGTGGGGGTCATGGGGTTCCTTGCGGTGGTGGGTCGGGTGCGGGTCGGTGGGGGCTGGTCGCGCAGTTCCCCGCGCCCCTTGGGGGCGAAAGGATCGCGCCGTTCCCCGCGCCCCCTCTGGGCGGCCTTGGAGACAACGGTGAGGGGTGTGAATCAGCGGGCGATCAGCGTGTGGGGGCGCAGTAGCGTGGGGCCGGTGTGCAGAGGTCGGTGAGGAGCGGGACGTGCGGGTGGTGTTCGGGGTGCTCGGGCCGACGGTCGCGTCGGACGAGGACGGGCGCGAGCTCGCCCTGAAGGGGCCGCGGCACCGGGCCGTACTGGCCCGGCTGATCGTGGCCCGCCGCCGGGTCGTGCCCGTGTCCCGGCTGGTCGAGGACCTGTGGACGGAGCCGCCCGCCGGAGCCGTGGGCGCCGTCCAGACCTTCGTGGCGGCCCTGCGGCGCGCCCTGGAACCGGACCGCCCGCCCCGCACCCCGGCCCGGCTCCTGGTCACCGACGGCCCCGGATACGCACTGCGTGCCGCGCCGGACACGGTGGACGCCTGGTGCTTCGAGACGGCGCTCGGCACCGCGGCCGGACTGTCCGCCCCGGCGGCGCTCGCGACCCTGGAGGAGGCGCTGGGGTGGTGGCGGGGTCCGGCGTACGCCGAGTTCGCCGGGGAGGGGCAGGACTGGTCCCGCGCCGAACGGGCCCGCCTCGCCGAACTGCGCCTCCAGGCGGTGGAACGCCGTGCCGAGACCCTGCTCGCCCTCGGCCGCCCCGCCGACGCGGTCCCCGACCTGGACGCCCACCTCATGGACCACCCCTGGCGGGAGAACGCCTGGCGCCTGCTGGCCCTGGCCCTCTACCGCCAGCACCGCCAGGGAGACGCCCTGGCGGTCCTGCGCCGGGCCCGCACGATCCTGACCACCCACCTGGGAGTGGACCCGGGCCCTCACCTGCGCCACCTGCAATCGGACATCCTGACCCAGAATCCCAACCTGGACCTACCTCCTGCCCCGCTTGCACGGCCTACCCAAGCCCAACCCCCGTCCACCCAGGGGCACGGGGAACGGCGCAATCTTTCGCCTTTGCCTTTCAGGGCCGCGGGGAACGACGCGACCAGCCACGACGCATCCGCGCCTGACACTGAATCCGACACCCCACCCACCCAGGGGCGCGGGGAACGGCGCAGTCTTTCGCCTTTGCCTTTCAGGGGCGCGGGGAACGGCGCAACCAGCCACGACGCATCCGCACCCGACAGTGAGGCCGATGCCCCACCCACCCAGGGGCGCGGGGAACGGCGCAGTCTTTCGCCTTTGCCTTTCAGGGGCGCGGGGAACGGCGCAACCAGCCACGACGCATCCGCACCCGACAGTGAGGCCGATGCCCCACCCACCCAGGGGCGCGGGGAACGGCGCAGTCTTTCGCCTTTGCCTTTCAGGGGCGCGGGGAACGACGCGACCAGCCACGACGCACCCGCACCTGACAGCGAAGCCGGCGGCAGGCACAGCGCGACCGAGGTCACAGCGCAGTTGTGGACCCGGGCCGCCGAGTCCTACCACCGCACCGTCGCCGGAGGCGCCCGCACCCGCCTCCACTCCACCATCGGCCTGCTCCGCAACCTCGCGGTCACCGGCGGCGCCGGCCTGGAGGAGGCCCGCCGCCACCGCACCGCGGCCATCGCGGCGGCGGAGGAGTTCGCCGACCCGGAACTGACCGCCCGCGTGATCGGCGCGTACGACGTCCCGGCGATCTGGACCCGCGCGGACGACCCGACGGCCGCCGCCCACATCGTGGCCGCCGCGGAACGCACCCTCGCAGCCCTGCCGGCAGGCACCCGCGCCCACGACCCGGCCCGCTGCCGCCTCCTGGCGACCATCGCCCTGGAGACCCGCGGAGCGGCCGGCCCGCGCGGCCCCGACGCCGCCCGCGAGGCGGAGACGCTCGCCCGCCGCCTCGACGACCCCGCCCTGCTGGCGTTCGCCCTCAACGGCACGTTCATGCAGTCCTTCACCCGCGCGGGCCTCGCGCCGCGCCGCGACGCGATCGGCGCCGAACTCGTCGACCTGTCCGCCCGCCACGGCCTGGTGACGTACGAGGTCCTCGGCCACCTCGTCCGCCTCCAGGCCCGCGCGGCACTCGGCGACCTGACCGGCGCGGACCGCCACGCGACCGCCGCGGACGGCCTCGCCGAACGCCACGAACTCCCCCTCGTGGGCGTCTTCACCGAGTGGTACGCGGCCCTGCGGCTCAGTGCGACCGGCCGTCCCGCCGAGGCGGAGACCGCCTACCGCGCCGCCGCCACCGGCCTGGAGGGCGCCGGAATGCCCGGCCTGGCACAAGGCCTCCTCCCCCTCGCGCTCCTGTGCCTGCGCCTGGCCCACGACCTCCCGATGGCCCCGAACCCGGGCCAGGACTCCCCGCCCGACTGGGGCCCCTACCGCCCCTGGGCCGAGCCGTTCACGCTCCTCGCGGCGGGCCGCCGCACCGAGGCCCGCACCGCACTGAGCGCCCTCCCGGAGCCCCCGCACGACCTCCTGTACGAGGCCTGCTGCGCGCTGGAGGCCGAGGCCGCCCGCCGCCTGGGCGACCGGGCCGCGCTGGACCGCGCCCGGGACCGGCTGCGCCCCGCCGCCGCCGAACTCGCGGGCGCGGGCAGCGGGCTGCTCACCCTGGGCCCGGTCGAGCGGTATCTCACCGACCGGCCGTGACGGGCGTACCCGCGCTCACGCGGCGGCCCGGTTCAGCTCAGCTCAGCTCATCGGGATCCGGCTCGTCCCCGGCCTCGTCGCCGCTCTGCTCGGAGGGCTGCACCGGGTCCGGGGCGGGCACGGCGGCCTCGTCCGAAGCGGCATCCGAGGCCCCCGCCGGTTCCGAAGCGGCGTCCGGCTCCGGCGCGGAGGCCGGAGCCGAGAGCGCCGCCGCGGGCGTCCGGCCCGCCAGGACCTCCTCAAGGCGCCGCGTACCGGCCTCGGCGGCCCGCCGGACGTCCTCGGCGTCCACCTCGTCGAGTCCGCCGTCGGTGAGGGACAGCGCGCTGTCGCCGACCCGTACGGCCGCGTAGTCCAGGGTGAGCACGGCGGGCCAGCCGCCGCCGTCGCCGCTCACGGTCACCCGCAGCCCCTCGGCCGCCTCGCCCAGACCGGGCAGCGGCGCGGCGACGGCCCGGACGGTGAACTGCCCGCCCCTGACATCCGTCGCCGTGAACTGCCCGCAGGTCTCCGGCACCGTCTTCAGCCAGGCCAGCGAGGAGTCCAGCGCGGCCCGGTCGTACGCCCCGACCTGGTACCGCAGCTGCGCCCCGGCACCGGTGTCGTCGAAGCCGGCCGCCGCACGGGACCCGGCGGGCTCGCCCAGCAGGTTCTCGGCGTACAGGCCGTCGAGCAGCCGCTGGCAGTCGCTGACGTCCGCCTTCCCCTTGAGGAGGGCGTCCCGCCAGGTCGCCGCGCCCTCGGTCCCCTTCCAGCCCTCGCCGAGGTCCGCGGGGGTGACCAGCGCCGACTTCGCCTGTGCCTCGGTGAGCGTGTGCGCGACGGTGACCGAAGGGGAGGGGGAGGGGGCCCGCGCCGCCGCGGCGGAGGCGGAGGCCGCCGCGTCGTCCGCGGCACCGGCACCGGCACCGGCCCCGCCGCCACCGCCCGTGCACCCGGCCGTCGTGAGCAGCGCGGCCACCGCGAGGACCGGGACGAGGGCCGGCCCGAGGGCGGGGACGGTACGCCGGTGACGGCGGGACGGACGGTTCAGCACGGATGCCTCCTACGGCTCCCGACGACAGGGGGACTGCTGGATCTCCTCCCACGGCACCATCGCGCGCCACCTCCCACCAGCGCACCGGGCCGACCGGGTGAGCGGGCGGGCCCCTTCGAGATGCCCCCGCCCACCGGCACGGCGACACTGGCCCCATGCCGGGACGGATCGAGGACTACGCCCTCGTCGGGGACCTGCTGACCGCCGCCCTCGTCGGCCGCGACGGCAGCCTCGACTGGCTGTGCCTGCCCCGCTTCGACTCCCCCGCGTGCTTCGCCGCGCTGCTGGGCGACGAGAACAACGGCCGCTGGCGGATCGCCCCGGTGGCCGCCTACGACGACCCGGGCCCGCCGGCCTCCACCCGCCGCTACCGCGGGGACTCCCTCGTCCTGGAGACCGTGTGGGAGACCGGCACCGGCCGCGCCACCGTCGTCGACTTCATGCCGCGCCGCGACGGCGCCCCCAGCGTCGTACGCATCGTCGAGGGCGTGTCCGGCACGGTCGACCTGCGCATGGACCTGCGGCTGCGCTTCGAGTACGGGAGCGTGGTGCCCTGGATGCACCGCGAGCACGGGCAGCTCACCGGGGTCGCCGGACCCGAGTCGGTGCGGCTGTCCACGCCCGTCCCGCTGGCCGCGCACGGCCACGCCCACACCGCCGACTTCACCGTCACCGCGGGCGAACGCATCCCCTCCGTCCTGACCTGGCAGCCCTCCCACCTGCCCGCCCCCGGCCCCGTCGACCCCTTCGAGGCGCTGCGCCGCACCGAGGAGTACTGGAGCGACTGGCTGCGGCCCTTCTCGTACGACGGCACCTACCGCGAGGCGGTCGTACGCTCCCTCATCACCCTCAAGGCCCTCACCTACGAGCCGACCGGCGGCATCGTCGCCGCGCCCACCACCTCCCTGCCCGAACAGCCCGGCGGTGTCCGCAACTGGGACTACCGCTACTGCTGGCTGCGCGACGCCGGCATGACCCTGGAGGCGCTGCTGCGCAGCGGCTTCACCGCCGAGGCGGACGCGTGGCGCGGCTGGCTGGAGCGGGCGGTCGCCGGCCGCCCGCAGGACATCCAGATCATGTACGGCATCGGCGGCGAGCGCAGGCTCACCGAGTGGACGGCCGACTGGCTTCCCGGGTACGAGGGTTCGCGGCCGGTGCGGATCGGCAACGGCGCCGCCGTGCAGCAACAACTGGACGTGCCGGGCGAGTTGATGGACACCCTGTCCCTGACGCTGCGTTCGGGGCTGCGGCCCCACCGGCATCTCATCGCGCTCCAGCGGGCCGTGCTCGACCATCTGGAGAAGGTGTGGTCCCGGCCCGACCAGGGCCTGTGGGAGATGCGCGGCGAACCCCGCCACCACGTCCACTCCAAGGTCATGTGCTGGGTCGCCTTCGACCGTGCGGTCCGGCTGGCCGAGGACCACGGGCGTCCGGGGCCCGTCGACCGCTGGCGCGAGATCCGGGACCGTATCCACCGGGAGGTCTGCGAGCGGGGCTTCGACGCGGCGCGCGGCACGTTCACGCAGTCGTACGGTTCGCGCGCCCTCGACGCGGCGCTGCTGCTCATCCCGCGCACCGGGTTCCTGCCGCCGGACGACCCGAGGGTCATCGGCACGGTCGCCGCCGTCGAACGCGAACTGTCGAGCAGCGACGGCCTGGTCCGCCGCTACTCGACCAGCGCCGGCGGCTCCGCGAGCCCCGACGGGCTGGCCGGCGGCGAGGGCGCCTTCCTGGCCTGCTCCTTCTGGCTCGTGGACGCCCTGCGGCTGACCGGGCGCGCGGACGAGGCCCGCAGCCTGTACGAGCGGCTGCTGCTCCTGCGCAACGACGTCGGCCTGCTGGCGGAGGAGTACGACCCCGCCGCCGGACGCCAACTGGGCAATTTCCCGCAGGCGTTCACGCATGTGCCGCTCATCAGGGCGGCCTACGAACTCGACCGTCACGAGACCGGTCACCGGTGAGCATTCATTCCGTGAAGTACCGGTGAATCCGAGGCGACTTCTGCGAGGCTGACCCGATGCCGACCCTTTACAGAAGACTGCTCGGAATCCTTCCCCGGATAGGCGTGAAGGTGGTCGATCTCGGTCCCGGTACCTCCCTGCTGTTCCGGCGCGGAGAGCGGACCGTCGTACCGGTGGGAGGCGGCGCCGACCTGGTGACCCGCGGCAGGAGCCGGTACGCGGTCACGGACGCTGGCACGGACACCTGGGTGGTGGCCCGCGGGTCCGCGCAGCGGACCGTGAAGAGCGTTCCGCTCGGTGACACGGGGGCGCGTCTGCTGCTCGGCAAGGCGGTGCCGGCGGCGGGCGAGCGGGAGTTCCAGCTCGCCGCCGCGCACTATCTGTGCACCCAGCACGTGGCCGCGCTGCTGGAACTGAACCGCGTGAACTGCGTGTTCGACGTCGGGGCCAACAGCGGGCAGTACGGGAAGGGGCTGCGGCGCTTCGGCTACACGGGACGGATCGTGTCCTTCGAGCCGGTCTCCGCGACGTTCGAGAAGTTGCGGAAGTCCGCCGAGAACGACCCGGACTGGCATGTGTACAACTTCGCGCTCGGCCGCGAGGAGGCCGTGCAGTCCATTCACGTGGACTGGAAGTCCATGAACTCGCTGCTGCCGCCGAGCGAGTACGGCAAGGAGCGGTACCGGCGGTTCGCCAAGGGGCGTACGGAGGAGATCGAGATCCGGCGGCTCGACGGCGTCATGCAGAAGGCGCTCGAAGGGGTCGAGGACCCCCGGCCGTATCTGAAGATGGACACGCAGGGCTTCGACATGGAGGTGTTCGCCGGGGCGGGCGAGCGGATCTCGGAGTTCGTCGGGATGCAGTCCGAGGTGGCGGCTCTGCGGCTGTACGAGGGCAGTCCCGCGATGGGGGAGGCTGTCGCCGCGTACGAGGCGGCGGGGTTCGGGGTCACCGGGATGTACCCCGTGACCCGCGACCCCGCGACGGGCCGCGTCGTGGAGTTCGACTGCGTGATGGTCCGCGCGGACGCCAACTGATCGCGCCGTTCCCCGCGCCCCTGGGGGTGGGGGTGCGCAGGGATGTCGGCTGCGGGTCCGCTGTGGCTGGTCGCGCAGTTCCCCGCGCCCCTGAAAAGCGGGGCTGCGCCCCTGCCTTTCGTCTTTCAGGGG
>NZ_JBHWZP010000169.1:0-20539 GCF_042728395.1 Streptomyces sp. NPDC060205 | reverse complement strand
GGCGTACGGCTCACCCGTACGCCCCTCCGCGCGCCCCGCATGAGCCGCACAGGCTCACCCGCCGCTCAGGCGGTGGGCAGCCAGTCGACCTTCCCCGCCAGCAGCGCGTATCCCACGAACGCCCCGATGTCGAGGAGCGAGTGGGCGACCACCAGCGGCCCGATCCGCCCCCACCGGCGGTAGAGGTAGACGAAGACCACCCCCATCACCATGTTGCCGATGAACCCGCCGATGCCCTGATAGAGGTGGTACGAGCCGCGCAGCACCGAGCTGGCCACCAGGGCGGTGAGCGGGGTCCAGCCCAGCTGGCCGAGTCTGCGCAGCAGATACCCGACGACGATGACCTCTTCCAGGATCGAGTTCTGGAGCGCGGAGAGGATCAGCACCGGGTACTTCCACCACACCTCGGGCAGCGCCTCCGGCACCACGGTGAGGTTGAACCCGAGTCCGCGGGCCGCCAGATAGAAGGCGATGCCCGTGCTGCCGATGACGGCGGCGATCCCCGCCCCGCGGGCGAGGTCGAACCACGGGCGCGTACGGTCGAACCCGAGGGTGCGCAGCCCCTTGCCCTCACGGATCAGGAAGTGCGCGACGAGCGCGACCGGCACCAGCGCGGACGCGATCCCGAACAGCTGCCAGGCCAGATCGAGCCAGGGACGGCCCGGGGCCGCCGAGGCGTTGAGCGTGGCCGCCTGGTCCTTCAGACCGCCCGGTCTGGTGACCGAGCCGACAAAGCTGATCAGCGCCGAGACCCCGCTGGCCCCGAGCGAGACGCCCAGTACGAGCAGCGTCTCGTCGCGGAGGATCCGCCGCCCGGGCCGTCCCTCGCCAAAGGAATCAGCCACCGGCTCCTGCCCCACCTGCACTCATGCCTCCAGTTGCGTAATCCCGCCTCATCCCCATCTTCGCCCCGCTAGGGTCTCGAAAGAAGTTGCGAAGATCGGGCATGACAGGCCGTCGAGGGACGGACGCCAAGTGGGGTGCACTTCCCGTGTGCCATACCATTCGGCCATTTCACCGTTTCAACGGCTCCGGGCTCGATCAGGGAGGGGCACCACCGCCATGGGACGTCACAGCTTGCCCGACGGGTTGCGCAGGAGCGGCACCGGCCCCCGGTCACGCACGCGGCACCGCAATGTGGCGCTCGCGACCGCACTGGTGACGATCCTCGCCGGCGGTACCGTCGCCGCGATCGACAGCGGTCTGCTCTCCTTCGGCTCGTCCTGCTGGGACAGCACCGTACGGCTGCGGATCGCCGCCGCTCCCGGCATAGCGCCCGCGCTCAAGGACGCGGCCGCATACGCCCGGGACCACGACGTGACGTCCGACGGCAGCTGCCTCGACGTCCGGGTGACCGCCCAGGACACCTACAAGGTCGCCGACGCCCTGCGGTCCAAGCGCAGGAGCGCGACCGAGTTCGAGGCGTGGGTGCCGGACTCGGGCGTGTGGGTGGACCGGGTCATGGCCGACAACCAGTCGATCTCGGTGACACCCGCGGGCAACGTCGCCTCCTCACCCATCGGTGTCGCCATGGTCCCGTCGGCCGCGAAGTCCCTCGGCTGGCCCAGGAAGACGTACTCCTGGACCGAGCTGGCCGGGGTCACCATGACGAGCGACCGCCTCAAGCTCGGCGCGGGCGACCCCTCGCGCAGCGCCACCGGTCTGCTCGCGCTGACCCAACTGGCGCAGACGGCGGGGAAGGCCAAGGACGGCGACACCCTGGCGGCGGCCACCGCCAAGGCCCTCTCCCAGCGCACCTCCGACAGCGACGGCCAGGTCCTCGACACCCTGCCGCGCGACCTCTCCGGCACCGAGCAGGGCAACCCCAAGCGCAACCAGGCGCTGATCCTCTCCGAGCAGGCGGCGTTCGCGTACAACGAGTCGGCGGACAGCGGCGACGATCTCGACCTCTTCTATCCGAAGGACGGCGCGCCCCGGCTCGACCATCCGTTCGCGCTGGTCGACGAGCCCAACCTGACCACGGACGAGAGCCGGGCCGCGCTGCGGTTCATGACGCTGCTCGGCGAGCGCGACGGGCGCAGAATCCTGGAGAAGCACGGCTTCCGTACGGACGAGGACGAGACCCCGGCCGCGCTGGTCGCCGAAGCCGGCGGCCGGGCCCCGCAGCCGTACCGGGAGGTGCCCGAGAGACCGGCCACGGAGAAGGAGATCGAGGAAGCGCTCGGCATGTGGACCATCACGGTCCAAAGCGCCCGCATCACCACGGTCGTCGACGCCTCCTCGTCCATGTCGGACCCGGTGCCGGGCACCAGCGAGTCCCGCATGGACGTGACCAAGGCCGCGCTGCTCCAGGCGCTGGCCACCTTCACGCCGGAGGACGAGATAGGGCTGTGGAAGTTCTCCCGGCGGATCGACGGCAAACGCGACTACCGCGTCCTCGTACCGACCGACCGGCTCGGCGACCAGGTGGACGGCAGCACGCAGCGTGAGCGGCTGTCGGCGGCCTTCAGTGGCCTCAAGCCGGTCAAGGACGGCGCGACCGGCCTGTACGACACCACGCTGGCCGCGTACAAGGAGGCCGCGGCCTCCTATACGAAGGGCAAGTTCAACGCGTTGGTACTGCTGACCGACGGGGTGAACCAGGATGCCGGGAGCATCTCGCGCGCCGCGCTGATCGCCGAACTCCGCAAGATCGCCGACCCGGAGCGTCCCGTGCCCCTGATCGCGATCGCCGTCGGCCCGGAGGCCGACAAGAAGGAGCTGAACGAGATCGCGGAGGCGACCGGCGGCTCGGGACACCTGGTCACCGACCCGTCCCAGATCCACGCGGTGATCCTGAAGGCCGTGGTGAAGGCGGGCGACACGGGCTGACCCGCCCTCACCCCGGCGGACCTCAGCCCAGCGGGACCGCCGGCTCCGGCAGCCCGACCGGCCAGGTGTGCACCGGCTCACCGAGATGCATCAGCTCGCTGTACCGCTTCGTCGTGGCGGCCAGTGCCGCGTCGCGCCCCATGTTGCTCTCCAGAGCCCTGTGGAACGTACGGGACTGCCAGGAGGCGCCGTTGACCCCGCGCTTGCACCGCTCCTCGATCACTCCGAGGTAGAGGTCCCGGTCGGCCGGCTCGATGCCCCACGCGTCCAGCCCCGCCGCCGCGAGAGGCAGCAGTTCGTCGCGCACCAGCTGCACCCCGGGCACGCGCGAGACCCCGCCGTACCTGCCGCGCCGCGGCCACTGCAGCTGCGCGTCGATGCCGTACCGGCAGGCCTGGTCGAAGTTGTCGGCCGCGGCCTCGAAAGGCAGCCGGGTCCAGACCGGCCGGGCCTCCGCGGCGAGGGCCCGCACGAGCCCGTAGTAGAAGACCGTGTTGGCGACGACGTCGATCACCGTGGGGCCCGCGGGCAGCACACGGTTCTCGACCCGCAGGTGCGGGACGCCGTCGGCGATGCCGTACACCGGGCGGTTCCAGCGGTACACGGTGCCGTTGTGCAGCACGAGTTCGGCGAGCTTCGGGATGCCGCCCTCGTCGAGGACGCGCGTCGGATCCTCCTCGTCCCGCAGCGGCAGCAGGGGCGGGAAGAAGCGCAGGTTCTCCTCGAAGAGGTCGTACGCCGAGGAGATCCACCGTTCGCCGAACCAGGTGCGCGGTCGCACCCCCTGTGCCTGGAGCTCGGGCGGCCGGGTGTCGGTGGACTGCTGGAACAGCGGCGGCCTGGACTCGCGCCACAGCTCACGGCCGAACAGGAACGGCGAGTTGGCGCCCACGACGATCTGGGCCGCGGCCGCCACCTGGGCGGCGTTCCACACATCGGCGAACCGGTCCGGTGTGACCTGCAGATGCAACTGCACAGACGTACAGGCCGCTTCGGGAGCGATGGACGCCGAGGTGCACCTGAGCCGCTCCACGCCCTCGATGTCCAGGGTGAAGTCCTCACCGCGGGCCGCGACGATCTGGTCGTTGAGCAGCGTGTAGCGGTCCACGTCCGAAAGGTTCGCCGAGACCAGGTCGTCCCTGGCGAGGGTCGGCAGAATACCGATCATCACGATTCCGGCATCGACCTCGTTCGCCTTCCGGTGCGCGTATGCCAGAGAGGTGCGCAGTTCCTCGGCGAGCCGGTCGAATACCCGGCCTTCCAGCCGGTGGGGAGCAATGTTGACTTCCAGATTGAACATGGCGAGTTCTGTTTGGAAATCGCGGCTCGCGATGCGTTCCAGGACTTGCGCATTCATCATTCTCGGCATGCCGTCCGGGCCCGCGAGATTCAGCTCGACCTCCAGGCCCATGAGATTCCTGGGGCGGTCGAACCGCTCCTCCGCCAGCAGCCGCGCCAGCCCCTCCAGGCACTGCTGGAGCTTTTCTCGATACCGTCGGCGGTCGGACAGACCGATCGTCCCCGCCACGACCTTCTCCCCCATCGAAGCTTCCCTCCTCGACTGGGCCGCCCGAAGAACCGGCCGCTGGTGTTCCGGGTCACGGGGGATGATGCCCAGGCAATGTGATCGATAACGCCCCGGACCTACCCCCCGGGCACTACTCTGGACTCAGCTTTCGTCGGGCACATTCACTAGGCATGAGGCGCCACATTTTTACGGCAGGCCGACTCCGTCGTGAAAAACGCCGACGAGAACCGGCCGTCCACTCCGGAAGAGTATTCCGAGGTCATCGACGGGTACCCGCCGAGAACCAGGACCAAACACACGTATCGGCGACCTAATTGCCACTTGCACTTAATGCGCGGAACAGCTAGCTGAAACACGGCCTGAACACGTGTCGTATAAACTCCGCGAACGAGGCAGAGAGTTGGCGCTCGTGGTCGCAGGGCCTGTCGTCGAGGTGACGGCATCAACCCGAAGGGCGGCCCGTGCGGCGTCCTGTGCGTGCGATCGCAAAGTCGCCGGAAGGATCTTGTAGCGAAGCGAGGCTACCGGACCCCTCCGGCCTCTCGGCGAGCATGCGTGCCGGACACCGCGCGGCAGGCATCACTTCGGCGACAGGCCCTATGCCCCCGCCCCCTTTGACCCCGAGAGCTGACAGCGCCGTCCGCCCCCGCCCCCGCGCCACCATGCCTGTCGAATGAGAGGCGACCCACCATGCCGCTGCACGTCCCTCCGGCTCCCGCGCCGGCATTGCGCACCGTCCGCACGGCCCTCGGTTCCCCGACCGCGGTCCGCGAAGCCCGTACCCCGTCCCTCCGCGACACCCAGGGACCCCTCACCGCCGAACTCCCGCTGCCCGTCCACGTACTCGACCGCATCACCCCGGCGGGTACCTCGGCCACCCGGCTCGCCGGATGGCGCTTCCTCATCCGCTGCCACGAACGCGCGGTGGCGGCCGCGGACACCAGGCTCACCCCGGACGGCTGGGCCTTCTCCCACTTCTTCGAAGGCCCGTACGTCGCCGCCACCGAGCGCGCCCTGCGCCAGGCGGAGACGATGCAGGGGTCGTACCAGCCACGTCTGCTCTCCGTACCCGAGCTCTACATGCTCACACTCTGGCTGCACGGCGACTTCACCGCCGACGGCACCAAGGGTCACCTCGCCGCCACCGACCTGCTGGTGCCCCTGGCACCCGCGCCGCCCGGTATCGCCGCCCACCGCCCGCACCGCGTGGCCGAACTGCTGCCCGTACTGACCAACCGGCTGGCCCCCGCGGCCACTCCACTGCTCGGCTCACCCGCCTGAGCGCACCTCGGTTCCCCTGCCCCGCGGCCACCACCCGGCCGCGGGGCACATTGCTGTGCGCACCGACCGGCGGAGAAGCGAGGGAGGGACACGGGGGGACATTGCTCGGAGTGACACGTGCAAGACACAGCGCACTCCCGGCCCATACGGACTAGCCCCATCCGACCATTGCGAACCACCCGAAGGGACACCCCAGTTGAGATGAACCGTCCGCACGGGTGATGCGTCATCAACCTGTGAGGAGCGCTGGCGCCAAATCCCTGCGGATTGACGCCCAGAGGGCAACACTGGGTTCCGGACCATCTGACAAACGGGGGGCGGCCATGGACGCGAGTTCGAGCCGCGGAACAGACAACACATCGAACACCGACCTCACACCGAAGCGAAAGATCCCATCAATGTGCCAGCACCAGCGACCGTGCCCGACAGCCGACTCCGCCGACCGGGAGGCCGCGCTCCTCGTGGCGCACCACCCGGAGCAGGGATGGAGCCTGCTGTGCAACGGCGTCCTGCTCTTCGAGGACACCGGTGAGCTTCTGCCGGACGGCCGGATCATCGCGCCGCACCGGCCGCTGGCCCTTGATGTGATGACCGCTGCCTGAGCGGCACAGCACGGCACGGACGACGAGAACGACGACAACGAGAACGACAGCGGGGCCGGCCCCGGGAAGCACTCCCGGAACCGGCCCCGACGCATGTCCGGGTGCGACTACTCCTCGTAGGCGTCCAGCGGCGGGCAGGAACACACCAGGTTCCGGTCGCCGTACGCCTGGTCGATCCGCCGCACCGGCGGCCAGTACTTGTCGGCGACCGAGACCCCGGCCGGGAACACGGCCTCCTCGCGGCTGTACCCGTGCTCCCACGTGCCGCCCAGCGCGCCCGCCGTGTGCGGGGCGTTGCGCAGCGGGTTGTCGTCCGCCGTCCACTCGCCCGAGCCGACCTTCTCGATCTCCGCGCGAACGGCGATCATCGCGTCGCAGAACCGGTCGAGTTCGGCCAGGTCCTCGCTCTCGGTGGGCTCGATCATCAGCGTGCCGGCCACCGGGAACGACATCGTCGGCGCGTGGAACCCGTAGTCGATGAGCCGCTTGGCGACGTCGTCGACGCTCACACCGGTCGCCTTGGTGAGCGGCCGCAGGTCGATGATGCACTCGTGCGCCACGAGCCCGCCGGGACCGGTGTAGAGAACCGGGAAATGCGGCTCCAGGCGCTTGGCCACGTAGTTGGCGCTGAGCACGGCGACCTGCGTGGCCCGCTTGAGCCCTTCCCCGCCCATGAGCCTGACGTACGCCCACGAGATGGGCAGGATGCCCGCGGAACCCCAGGGAGCCGCGGAGACCGGCCCGACGCCCGTCTCCGGACCCGCGGCGGGCTGCAGCGGATGGTTCGGCAGGTACGGCGCCAGGTGCGCGCGTACGCCGACCGGGCCGACGCCCGGACCGCCGCCACCGTGCGGGATGCAGAAGGTCTTGTGCAGGTTGAGGTGCGAGACGTCACCGCCGAAGTGCCCCGGCTTGGCGAGCCCCACCAGCGCGTTGAGGTTCGCGCCGTCGACGTAGACCTGCCCGCCCGCCTCGTGCACCTGCGCGCAGATGTCGGCGACGTGCTCCTCGAACACCCCGTGCGTCGAGGGGTACGTGATCATCAGCACGGACAGCTCGTCACGGTGCTGCTCGATCTTGGCCCGCAGGTCCTCGACGTCGATCTCGCCGTCCTCGGCGGTCTTCACGACGACGACCTTCATCCCGGCCATCACCGCGCTCGCGGCGTTCGTGCCGTGCGCGGAGGACGGGATGAGGCAGACCGTGCGCTGCTCGTCGCCGTTGGCCCGGTGGTAGCCGCGGACGGCCAGCAGCCCGGCCAGCTCGCCCTGCGAACCGGCGTTGGGCTGGAGCGACACGTTGTCGTAGCCCGTCACCTCGGCGAGCCGCTCCTCCAGCTCACGGATGAGCGTGAGATAGCCCTGCGCCTGCTCGGCGGGCGCGAAGGGGTGCAGTTGCCCGAACTCGGGCCAGGTGACCGGCTCCATCTCGGTGGTCGCGTTGAGCTTCATGGTGCACGAGCCGAGCGGGATCATGCCCCGGTCCAGCGCGTAGTCGCGGTCGGCGAGCCGGCGCAGGTAGCGCAGCATCGCGGTCTCCGAGCGGTACTGGTGGAAGACCGGGTGCGTAAGGTACTCGTCGGTGCGCAGCAGCGGGGCCGGCAGCGTGTCCTCGGCGGTCCCGTCCAGCGCGGCCACATCGCCGTCGACACCGAACGCCGACCAGACGACGCCCAGCTGGGCCCGCGTGGTCGTCTCGTCGCAGGACAGGGAGAGGTGGTCCGCGTCCACCAGGTGGAGGTTGACCCCGCCCTGACGGGCGGCGGCCAGCACCTCGGCCGCCCGGCCGGGCACCCGCACGGTGAGGGTGTCGAAGTACGCCTCGTGGACGACCTCGACCCCGCCCGCCGTCAGACCGGCGGCGAGGATCGTGGCGTACCGGTGGGTGCGCCGGGCGATGCCCTGCAGCCCCTCGGGACCGTGGTAGACGGCGTACATCCCGGCCATCACGGCGAGCAGCACCTGAGCCGTGCAGATGTTGCTGGTCGCCTTCTCGCGGCGGATGTGCTGCTCCCGCGTCTGCAGGGCCAGGCGGTACGCCTTGTTGCCGTCCGCGTCGACGGAGACACCGACGAGCCGTCCGGGCAGGCTGCGCGCGAACTTCTCCCGTACGGCCATGTATCCGGCGTGCGGTCCGCCGAAGCCCATCGGCACACCGAAGCGCTGGGTCGTACCGACGGCGATGTCGGCGCCCAGCTCGCCGGGCGAGGTGAGCAGCGTCAGGGCGAGCAGGTCGGCGGCGACGGTGACGACCGCGCCCAGCTCGTGCGCCTGCTCGACGACGGGTCCCAGGTCCCGTACGGCACCGGAGGCACCGGGGTACTGCAGGAGTACGCCGTTGATCTCACGCCCGGTGAGCTCCGCGGGGATGCCGTCGCTCAGGTCGGCGACGACGACCTCGACGCCGGTGGGCTCGGCGCGGGTCTCTATCACCGCGATCGTCTGCGGCATGGTGTCCGCGTCGATCAGGAAGAGGCCCTTCTTGTTCTTGCCCATGCGCCGCGACAGCGCCATGGCTTCGGCCGCCGCGGTGCCCTCGTCGAGCAGCGAGGCCCCGGAGGTCGGCAGTCCGGTCAGCTCGGCGACCACGGTCTGGAAGTTCAGCAGGGCTTCCAGCCGCCCCTGCGAGATCTCCGGCTGGTACGGCGTGTAGGCCGTGTACCAGGCGGGATTCTCCATGACATTGCGCAGGATGACCGGCGGCGTGAAGGTCCCGTAGTAACCGAGCCCGATCATGGAACCCAGCACCTGGTTGCGATCCGCGAGAGAACGCAGCTCGGCCTGCACCTCGGCCTCGGTGCGGGCGCCCGGCAGTTCGAGCGCGTCGGCGTTCTTGATCACATCCGGCACCGCGGCGGCCGTCAGCTCGTCCAGCGAGCCGTACCCCACCTGCGCGAGCATCTTGGCGCGGGCCTCGGAGTCGGGGCCGATGTGACGCTGCTCGAAGGGGATTCCCTGTTCGAGCTCGGAGAGCGGAATACGATGGGCGGTCATTGCGGAGGCCTCCTGGTCTGACGACCTTCGAGGGGCACCACTAGGTGGGTGCCCTAACGGCCTCCCCCTCTGTCATCTCAACCTGAGAGCTTCACCGGCCCGCCGTGAAGGCGCACCGGCTTTCACCGTCGGTGAGAGCGGAGCCCGTCGACTACTCGAACACCCCTCTGCTTTCCAGAGTGACCTCGTCCATGCGGTACGTGTGCCTGAGAGATTCCGGGGAGGATTTGCTCCTTCGGCGCCTCCGATGAAGCCTGGAGGACTCTCCCGCACGGGGTCAGCAGCCGTCGCCCAGCCTACCAGCGGGGTTCCCTCAAGTGGCCGCCCACCTCAAAGTGCTCTTTCGTAGTGCTTACGGATGAGTTGCGAGCAGCTGGAGGGCCCGTGCAGACCGACATCGATCCGCGCAACCTGATAGGCCGCAAGGCGTTCGACCGCAACGGCACGAAAATCGGCACCGTCGACGAGGTCTACCTCGACGACGCGACCGGCGCACCGGAGTGGGCGGCCATACGCACCGGCCTGTTCAGCCGGGACGCGTTCGTCCCCCTGGAGCCCAGCGAAGTGATCGCCGAATCCCTGCACGTCCCCTTCGAACGCTCCCTGATCAAGGACGCCCCCGACTTCGGCGTAGGCCGCCACCTCTCCCCCGAACAAGAACTACAGCTCTACCACCACTACGGCCTGGACGTATCCCCGGCGCCCCCTTTCCCAAACCGAGACTTCGGCCACCTGGCAACGAACGAGGACCTCACGTAGCACCCCACCCCCAGCCCCCCAGGGGCACGGGGAACGGCGCAGTCTTGGGGGCGCGGGGAACTGCGCAATCTTGGGGGCGCGGGGAACGGCGCAGTCTCTTAGGGGCGCGGGGAACTGCGCGACCAGCCACAACGAACCCGCACCCTCACAACGCACCCCCACCCCCCTCCCCAGGCGCCGCAGGCACACGCACAGGCTCAACCAAAGGCAACGGCTCAGCCAACTCCAGCAAAGGATCATCAACCCGAAACGTCTTCACCCGCCCCGGCACGGAATCCGGCGTCTCGAACCGCACAGTCACCCTCCCCAGCCCACTCCCCTGCACCCACCCGTGCCCGAACTCGGCATGCCGAACATCGTGCCCCGCCCGCCACACCCGCTCCGCGGGCCCGGCCACCACAGAGTCCTCGACGGCGACGGCAACCGCCTGGGCCTCCTCCGGCCGCTCCCCCGGCGCCCCCTCCTCCACCCCCGCGGCAGCGGCCTGCGCCTGCGCGAACAGATCCTCCTGCGTGTAGTCGGCAAGCCCGGTCACCCCCACCCCCAGCAACCGCACACCCCCCGTGGTGTCCACCGCCTCCAGCAGCCGCGCGGCAGCCTCCCGCACCACGCCCGGATCATCCGTCGGCCCCCGCAGGGTCTCGGACCGCGTCAGCGTCGAGAAGTCGTACCGCCGCACCTTCAGCACGATGGTCCGCCCGGAGAGATGCGCCCCCCGCAACCGCTGGACGCACCGGTCCGCAAGCCGCTGCACCTCCATGCGCACCCGCACCCGGTCATGGATGTCCACGTCGTACGTGTCCTCGACGGACACCGACTTGGTGTCCCGCTCGGCCACCACGGGCCGCTCGTCGCGGGCCAGCGCCATCGCGTACAGGGCGAGCCCGTGGGCCTTCCCCAGGAGCCGTACGAGCTCGTCCTCACCCGCCTCCGCGATCTCCCCGACCGTGCTGATCCCGCCCCGCCGCAGATGGTCGCCCGTGGCGGGCCCCACCCCCGGCAGGACGCGTACCGACATCGGCGCGAGCAGCGCCCGCTCGGTGCCCGGCTCTATGAGCACGAGTCCGTCCGGCTTGGCCTGCTCGGAGGCGATCTTCGCGAGCATCTTGCAGGCCGCGAGGCCCACGGACCCGGTGAGCCCCGTGACGGCCCGGATGTCGTCGCGCAGCTTCCTGCCGGCCAGCAGCGCGGACGCCTCGTCCCAGGCCGTCTCCCCGGCCTCCAGATCGACGAACGCCTCGTCCAGGCTGAGCGGCTCCACGAGCGGCGACAGCTCCCGCAGGAGCCCCATCACCTGCTCGCTGATCTGCCGGTAGAGACCGAAGCGCGGTACGAGATACGCGGCGTTCGGTGCCAGCCGGCGGGCCTGCGCCATGGGCATCGCCGAATGCACCCCGAAGACCCGCGCCTCGTACGAACAGGTGGAGACCACGCCACGCGGCCCGAGGCCGCCCACGATGACCGCTTTCCCGCGCAGGCTCGGCTTGGACGCCTGCTCGGCCGAGGCGAAGAAGGCATCCATGTCGAGATGCAGGATCGTGGGCGCGGTTCTCACATGTCCGATGCTGCCCTAAGCCACTGACAATGCCCCGGCCCACCGCTCAGGAACCGCCGCAGGACCGCCGCCACGCCCTCTGCGGCGGCTCAGACGGCCCGGTTGCGGCGCCTGGCGAGCTCGTCCGCCGGATTGGTCCCGACGAGCGTCTCGCCGGTGTCCACACGCTCTCCGTGCAGCTGTGAGAGCGCGCTCTCCACATCCCGCCACACCACTCCCACGGCGATGCCGAAGATGCCCTGGCCGCCCTGGAGGAGTGCGTGGACCTCGTCGGGCGAGGAACACTCGTAGACCGTCGCGCCGTCGCTCATCAGCGTCATCCGCTCCAGGTCGCAGGAGCCGCGCTCCTTGAGGTGCTGGACCGTGGAGCGGATGTTCTGCAGCGAGACCCCCGTGTCGAGGAACCGCTTGACGATCTTCAGGACGACCACGTCCCGGAAGCTGTAGAGCCGCTGCGTCCCCGACCCGTAGGCGGGCCGCACGCTCGGCTCGACCAGCCCGGTACGGGCCCAGTAGTCCAACTGCCGGTAGGTGATCCCCGCGGCCGCACAGGCCGTGGGCCCGCGATAGCCGATCTCCTCGGACGCCACCTCGCCGTCCCCCGGCACCGCCGTCGGCCGCTGTACGTGATCGGCCGCGCTGCTGTGAAGCGGGTACGGGCCACTGTCCCCCAGACCGCGTCCGGGAGCACCCCCAGCCGTACCGTCGCCGCTGCTTCTCACGCCGACCTCCGTCCTTGACCTGCCTTCTCGACGGTAGGCAGTCACCAGGGGCTCGTCAACGATCGCCACACTCGGCACGCCGGGTGATAATCACCCCAAGAGTGGTTTCCCGTGCCCCACCGCGGGGAAAGGCTAGCCGAATGCTCTCGGGACGGCCGCCGCACGGCGCGTCGCCCGACGGTCCCGGAGGGTCACCGGACGGTGTCCCGCACCGTCACGTCACTGGCTGTTGGTCCCGAAGTCCTCGGGCGAGATCTGGTCGAGGAACTCGCGGAACTTCTCCACCTCGTCCTCCTGCTCGTCCGGGATCGCGATGCCGGCGTCGTCCAGGACGCCGTCGCTGCCGTAGATCGGCGTTCCGGTGCGCAGGGCCAGCGCTATGGCGTCGGACGGCCGCGCGCTCACCTCGACTCCACTGGCGAACACCAGTTCCGCGTAGAAGACACCCTCCCGCAGGTCGGTGATGCGCACTTCGGTCAGCTCCTGGCCGACGGCCTCCAGCACGTCCTTGAACAGGTCGTGGGTCAGCGGTCGCGCGGGGGCCATGCCCTGCTGCGCGAAGGCGATCGCCGTCGCCTCCCCCGGCCCGATCCAGATGGGGAGGTAACGGTCGCCTCCCACTTCACGCAGGAGCACGATCGGTTGGTTGGAGGGCATTTCGACCCGGACACCTACGACGTCGAGCTCGTTCACACAGCAACCCTAGGCCGTGCCCGGCACCTTTGGGTAGTCGAGCACGGAATGGGTGCCCTATCCCACGTTCCACGTCCCGCGTCCGCGCGGGCCGCCGGGTCAGGGAAGCCGCACCCCAAGGGCCGACTGCACCAGGGCCGCGTGCAGCTTCACCGCGAGCCCCGCCAGCTCCTTGGTGCGCTCCTGAGCGTGTGCCCTGGTCTGCGGGTTGCGGTGCAGCCGCAGGGGCGCCACGACCTGGTCCACCAGGCCGGCCTCACGGTCGGCGGCGGCCTTCACGGCGCGCAGATGCCGCGGCTCGATCCCGAACCGCCCGAGTTCCAGGACCAGTCCGGCGACGGTCACCGCCTCGGCGTCGTACACCCCGTCGAGCAGCGGGGTGATGAGCCCGTACGACTCCCACTCGGCGAGCTCCTGCTCACCGATCTCGGCGGCCGCCAGCAGCTCGGCCCGTCCGATGCGGGCGACGACGGGCCCCTCGGGCTCGCTCGGTGCCTCTCCGTCGCGCTGACGCCCCACGGAGGGCAGGGGAGCCGCCTCTCCGCGTCCCATGGCGTCCAGGTGCTCACGGATGACCTTCAGCGGCAGATAGTGGTCCCGCTGCATCCTCAGGACGTGTCCGAGGCGCTCGACGTCGTCCTCGCTGAACTTGCGGTATCCCGAGGGGGTGCGCTGTGGCTCGATGAGGCCCTCGGACTCCAGGAAACGAATCTTGGAGACGGTGACCTCGGGGAATTCGTCACGCAGCACGTTCAGTACCGTGCCGATGCTCATCAGCCCGTGGTCCGTGGCGGCGGCGCCGTGTCCGGCACCGCCGCTCGGTGTTCGAAGCATGGACCTTCCCTGGGGGTCTCCCCGGACAAAGTCTGGGGGAGGGTCAGATGCCCCGCTGGCTCGCGTAGAAGACCAGCCGGTACTTGCCGATCTGCACCTCGTCACCATTCGACAGGGGGACCCGGTCGATGCGCTCCCGGTTGACGTACGTGCCGTTGAGGCTGCCGACGTCCGCCACCGTGAACGAGCCGTCGGGCTCACGGCGGAACTCCACATGGCGGCGCGACACGGTCACGTCGTCCAGGAAGATGTCGCTCTGCGGATGACGGCCGGCGGTCGTCAGATCGCCGTCCAGCAGGAAGCGGCTGCCCGAGTTGGGCCCCCGCCGCACCACCAGGAGCGCCGAGCCGAGCGGCAGGGCGTCGACGGCGGCCTGTGCCTCGGGAGAGAGCATCGGCATCTGCGTCTGGCCGGTGGCCTCGGCGTCGTACGCCTCAAGACCGGAGATGGAGATCGTCGAGGTGGTCTCCGACGGACGCTCCGGGGTCGCCCCGGCCCGCAACGGCGCACCACAGTTGGAGCAGAAGCGGCTCGCTTCCGCGTTGCGGTTACCGCACCTCGTACACACCAGGGCCGACATGGACGGATCCTCCTGCCGCGGCTGCCCCGCCGGGGTATTGGACGCGTACGGGTCGGAGCCGAAACCTCCACCCGCACCTGAGGTTGACGGATCCCCGAAACCTATGCGCCCCGACTGGGCAGGGTCAACAGACGGCGCGCCCTGACCACCGGAAATGTCACCGGGCGGCCCACCGACCTGGTCCCGGAACAGCGGGCGGTCCCCCTGCTCCTCGCCTTCCGCGGGGCGCGGTGCGCGGTGACGGGCAGTGGCGTTGTCGCTGCCCTCTCGTGCGCTCTTGCCGAACAACTTCGCAAACAACTTCACGGGCGATTCCCCTTGACCGAAACAGACCCGCCCGTGGGGCAGGACGAACCCTGATTGCACACACCGGTCGAGCCGGACACCCTCACAACGTCCGTATCCACCAGACAGTTTCCACCACGCACCACCCATTCGGTGCGTCGACCCCCCGCAAGCTCATGCCCTCGGAGAGCCACCTCCAAGCGCCCCCGGTTCACTGGGAGGACGACCGAGCGTAGTCAGGCCGCTCGGCGGGTCGCAAGGCGTCCACGACGATCTTGTCAGAGCGCTCCACCGTGACAGTGGCCTGCTCCTTCTCCAAAGTCTGCACGACTCCCCCAGGGATGTTGAGCGCCGGTTCGAGGTCCTGAGGTTTCCCGATGACCTTGAAACGATACGGGGAGCTGATCTTGTTCCCGTCCACGGCGACTCCCCCGCTCACATCCGTCAGATAGGTGCCCGCGACGATCCGTACGCCATTGACCTGGATGGCCTCCGCGCCCGCCGCACGGAGCTCCTGGACCGCGTCGAGCAGCATGTCGGCCTCGACCGTCCCTTTCCCGTCGTCGATCGTCAGCGTGATGCCGGGGCCCTGCGCCGCCACGGTGCCCGCGAGAATGCCGAGTTGTTTCTCCTTCTCGACCGTCTGCTTGCGGGCCTCCTCGGCCTGGTCCGAGCTGTTCTCCAGCTCGGTGCGCTGATCCTCCAGCCCTTGCTTCTCCTCTTCCAGACGCTGAGTACGGTCGTCGAGTTCATCGAGGATGCGTACAAGATCCTCCTGGCGTGCGCCGCGCAGGGCACCGTCGCTGTCGCTGTTGGACGCGACCTGGACGGCGAGGCCGAATCCGAGGCCGAACAGCAGCAGCGCCACGATGAGTTGCGCCCGCGACACCCGCGGCGGCCACAGCCCCATCACCAGCCTCTGCCGGCCGGTGGGACCGGCCGGCCCGCCCGGTTCCTGCCCGGCCCGCTCGGCGGCGGGCTCCGAGGCCTTCGGCGGAGCCGTCGTCCGCACCTCTTCGGGCAGTTCCTCGCGCAGCGGGTTCTCCGGGGTCCCCGGTGTCTCGTCGTTGCTGCTCATCGGCCTCACGCCCGGAAGACGTGCCGACGGATCGCCGCGGCGTTGGAGAAGATGCGGATGCCCAGGACGACCACGACACCCGTGGACAACTGGGCGCCCACGCCCAGCTTGTCGCCCAGGAAGACGATCAGCGCGGCCACCACGACGTTGGACAGGAACGACACCACGAAGACCTTGTCGTCGAAGATGCCGTCGAGCATCGCCCGCAGGCCTCCGAACACGGCGTCGAGCGCCGCGACCACGGCGATCGGAAGATAGGGCTCGACCATCGCCGGAACCTCGGGCCGGACCAGCAATCCAGCCACGACTCCCACGACGAGGCCCAGTACGGCGATCACGATGTGCCTTTCTCTGTGCTCGGTTGTGCTGTTCGTACGATCACACTCGGTGCTGCGGGCAACCGGACCTCGTCCTCCGCGGAGATACTGGTCCTGATCCCGAAGTTCTCGTGCAGGGCCTGCAGATACTGCCCGTCCCCGCTGTTCTGGAACGTGGTGCGCAGCCGGTCCCCGTCCCCCACGGCCAACACCGTGTACGGGGGCACCAGCGGCTTGTTGTCGACCAGTATCGCGTCACCCGCGGCCCTGATCGCGGACAGCGCCGTCAGCCGCTGTCCGTTGATCGTGACGGCCTCGGCGCCCGACTCCCACAGCCCGTTGACGACACGCTGCATGTCGCGGTCGCGGACGCGTCCGGTGTCGGAGAAGCCCGAGGTCTCCCGCGCGTCCCCGTCACCGGCGTGGTCGGCTTCCTTCGCGTCGTCGACGACGAGTTTCACACCGGGACCGTGCACTTCGAGGGCTCCGGACAGGATGCCCACCAGCTCGCCCTGGTCCCCGCCGTGCTTCTTCAACGCCTCACGCTGCCGGGCCCCGACATCGTCGCGGAGCTCGTCGATGGCGTCCTCAAGGTCCTCGGCCGCCGACTGCTCGCTGTCGATGCGGTCGATGAGCTCCTCGCGCTCCTTGGCGACGACCGGAGCCGCTATCCGCGCCTGCGCCGCGCCCACGGTCACCAGCAGTGCCGCGAGCACCAGACCGGCCGCGAGACCGAGCTTCGCCGACAGCTTCCTGGGCATCCCGCCCGTGCCTTCGGCCTTCCGCCGGGCGGCTGCCTCGGCGTACCCCTCGTCAAGACTGTGGTCCATGACGTTGGTGAGCAGCGACATGGACGCGTCCGGGCGCGAGGGGCGCGTGGGGGTGCTCCGAACGGGGGGCTGCTGCGGCATGCCGCACATCGTCGCACGTCGCGACCTCCAGCTCCGAACGGCCCCACCGACGTGCCGGACAGGCCCGATTCGGGCACTGTCCGGCACACTCGCGTGCTGCTCAGCGACCGGCGCTGTCCACCACCGACGACCACTCGTCGAGCAGTGCCTGCGCCGAGGCGTCGTCGGGCCCTTCGGCCCACAGATGGGTGACCGCCTCCGCCGGGTCGGGCAGGACCATCACCCAGCGTCCGTCGGTCTCCACGACACGCACACCGTCGGTCGTGTCGACGAACCGGTCACCGGCCGCTTCGACCACGCGCCGCATCACAAGCCCCTTGACGGCCCACGGAGTCGCGAGATCACGCTTGAGGACATGCGCCCGCGGAATGCGCGCGTCGATCTGACTGAGCGTGAGCTGCGTCCGTGCCACCAGACCGATGAGGCGCACGAAGGCCGCCGTACCGTCGAACACGCTGCTGAACTCGGGCACGATGAACCCGCCACGCCCGTCACCGCCGAAGATCGTCGACTCCTCGCGGCCGACGCGCGTCAGGTCGTCGGGGGACGTCGTCGTCCAGTCGACCTGCGTCCCGTGGTACGCCGCCACCTGCTCGGCGATCCTGGTGGTGGTCACCGGCAACGCCACGCGCCCACTGCGCCGTTCGGCCGCCACCAGGTCGAGCATGACGAGCAGGGCCCGGTCGTCCTCGATGATCCGGCCCTTCTCGTCGACGAGCGACAGCCGCTCGCCGACCGGGTCGAACCGCACACCGAACGCGGCCCGTGCGGACGCCACGATCTCACCGAGCCGCACCATCCCGGACCGACGGGTGTCCCCCGTCTCCGTCGGACGCGACTCATCGAGCCCCGGGTTGATGGTCAGCGCGTCGACGCCGAGCTTGCCCAAAAGGCTGGGCAGCACAAGACCGGCACTGCCGTTGGACGCGTCGACGACCACCTTGAGCCCGGAGTCCGCGATCCCTGTCGTATCGACATTCCTGAGCAGCGACCCGGTGTACGAGTCGAAGACGCTGGCCGGGAAGTGCAGGTCCCCGATCTCGCCGGGGAACGCGCGCCGGTACTCCTGCCGGGCGAACACCCGGTCGAGCTTGCGCTGGCTCCCCTGGGACAGGTCCGCCCCGTTCCCGTCGAAGAACATGATGTCGACCGAGTCGGGAACTCCGGGCGTCGTACGGATCATGATCCCGCCGGCACTGCCCCGCGCGGTCTGCTGCCGCGCCACCGGCAGCGGTACGTTCTCCAGGTCCCGTACGTCCATGGCGCTGGCCTGGAGAGCGGAGATGACCGCCCTCTTGAGCGCGCGGGCGCCTCTGGAGTGGTCACGGGCCGTCGTGACGGTGGACCCCTTCTTGAGGGTCGTCGCGTACGCGCCCGCCAGCCGCACGGCCAGCTCGGGCGTGATCTCCACGTTGAGGATCCCGGTCACTCCACGGGCACCGAAGAGATGCGCCTGGCCCCGCGACTCCCAGATGACCGACGTGTTGACGAAGGCACCGGCCTCGACGGTCTTGAACGGGTACACCCGTACGTTGCCCTGGACGATCGATTCTTCGCCGACGAGGCACTCGTCGCCGATGACGGCGCCGTCCTCGATACGCGCGGCGCGCATGATGTCGGTGTTCTTGCCGATGACGCAGCCGCGCAGATTGCTGTGCTGACCGATGTACACGTTGTCGTGCAGAACGGCCTTGTGCAGGAACGCGCCGCTCTTCACGACGACGTTGGAGCCCACCACGGTGTGCTCGCGGATTTCGACGTCGGCCTCGACCTTGGCGTAGTCCCCGATGTAGAGCGGCCCCCGCAGCACGGCGTCGGGGTGGACCTCGGCGCCCTCGGCCACCCAGACGCCGGGCGAGATCTCGAAGCCGTCCAGCTCGACGTCGACCTTGCCCTCCAGGACATCGGCCTGCGCCTTCACATAACTCTCGTGCGTGCCGACGTCTTCCCAGTAACCCTCGGCGACATAGCCGTAGATCGGCTTACCTTCCTTCATCAGCTGAGGGAAGACATCGCCGGACCAGTCGACGGAGGCATCGGCCTCGACGTAGTCGAAGACCTCGGGCTCCATGACATAGATGCCGGTGTTCACCGTGTCCGAGAACACCTGACCCCAGGTCGGCTTCTCAAGAAAGCGCTCGACCTTTCCCTCGTCATCGACAATGGTGATGCCGAATTCAAGAGGATTGGGAACGCGGGTCAAACAAACCGTTACGAGCCCACCCTTTTCCTTGTGGAAGTTGATGAGATCGGTGAGGTCGAAGTCGGTCAGAGCATCGCCGGAGATCACGAGGAACGTATCGTCCTTCAGTGCCTCTTCGGCGTTCTTGACACTGCCGGCAGTACCGAGTGGCTTCTCCTCGTTGGCATAGGTGAGCTCCATACCGAGCTCTTCACCGTCACCGAAGTAGTTCTTGACCAGCGAGGCCAGGAACTGGACGGTGACGACGGTTTCGTTGAGCCCATGCCGCTTGAGCAGCCGCAGCACATGCTCCATGATCGGGCGATTGGCCACAGGCAGGAGCGGCTTGGGCATGCTTGAGGTCATGGGGCGAAGGCGTGTGCCTTCGCCGCCGGCCATCACGACGGCCTTCATGTCGGAAGCGTCCTCCTTGAAGAGACGGTCTAGCCGACTTCACCCGTCAGATTGTCCCGCACATTCTCGTTGCGGGCCATCAGAGACCTCTACGGCCGCCCATTGGGCGGGCTCAGTCGGCCATGGTTGTCCGCACGAACAAGGCGGCGGACCTGAACCACGTAGAGGATCCCTGCCCACCAATACAGAGTTGTACCCCATCCGGCGAACGCCCATCCGAAAATAGCAGCGAGTGACGCAAGCCACCCACTTCCGTCACTGAGCAGCAACAACGGGAAGGCGTACATCAAGTTGAACGTTGCAGCCTTCCCGAGGAAGTTCACCTGTGGCGGCGGATAGCCGTGCCGTCTGAGGATGCCCACCATCACGAGCAGAACGAGCTCGCGCGCCAGCAGCACACTGGTCAGCCACAGCGGAAGGATCTCGCGCCAGGTGAGCCCGAGCAGGGTCGAGAGGATGTAGAGGCGGTCGGCCGCGGGGTCCAGCAGCCGGCCGAGGCCGCTGATCTGGTTCCAGCGCCGGGCGAGCTTGCCGTCCAGATAGTCGCTGATACCGCTCAGCATGAGCACCAGAAGCGCCCAGCCGTCGCTGTTGGGCCCACCGAACTCCGGCCTGAGGATCAGCCACAGAAAGAGCGGTACGCCCGCGAGGCGCGCCATGCTGAGGATGTTCGGGATGGTGAGGACCCGGTCTGTCTGGACGCGGGTCTCCTGGACCTCCACCCGGGAGCCTCCTGTGGGAACGAGCCAACGATGCCCCCTGACCTTACCCTCAGGCATCCGCCCCCAGCGCGGAGGGGTTCGGGTGGCCCTGTCCCGGAAAACAAAAAAGCTCCGGTTCTCGGACTGATTAGTCCAAGAACCGGAGCTCTAAAAGAAGTTCGGCGGCGTCCTACTCTCCCACAGGGTCCCCCCTGCAGTACCATCGGCGCTGTAAGGCTTAGCTTCCGGGTTCGGAATGTAACCGGGCGTTT